>NZ_BADD01000255.1 GCF_000333455.1 Rhodopseudomonas sp. B29 | reverse complement strand
AAATTCTCATGAGCGACGCAGGCAGCAACAAGGCCAATCGCAGCCTCGACACGGTCGGTGGCTCGACCACCCAGTTCGCCACCGCGATGATCGGCGGCCAGCTGTTCGGCCTGCCGATCAGCCGGGTCCAGGACGTGTTCATGCCCGAGCGCCTGACCCGCGTGCCGCTGGCGCCCGACGACGTCGCCGGCGTGCTCAATCTGCGCGGCCGCATCGTCACCGCGCTCGACATGCGCACCCGCCTCGGCCTGGAGAAGCCCGACACCGACAAGCCGCCGATGGCGATGGGCGTCGACCTGCGCGGCGAGTCCTACGGCCTCCTCATCGACACCATCGGCGAAGTCCTCACCCTCCCCGACGACGCCCGCGAGACCAACCCCGTCAACCTCGACCCACGAATGGCCGCCTTCGCAAACGGCGTCTATCGCCTCGACGGTCAGCTCATGGTCGTCCTCGACGTCGACAAAGTCCTCGAAATTACCACGAACCAACGATTGGCCGCGTAAGGGCGACCTTCGCCCGTCGCAGATTCACGCAAAATATAACCAGGCACTCGGTACTTCAGGAAAAAGCAAATGACCCCCTCCGATTACGAGTACCTGCAGAAGTTGCTCAAGGACAAATCCGGCCTGATTCTGTCCGCCGACAAACGCTATCTGCTGGAAAGCCGCCTGCTGCCGCTGGCGCGCAAAGTTGGCGTGGCCGGCATCGCCGAATTGGTGCAAAGAATGCGGTCCGGGTCCGAAGCTTTGATCAACGACGTGGTCGAAGCGATGACCACCAACGAGACCTTCTTCTTCCGCGACAAGACGCCGTTCGATCACTTCAAGGACTCCGTCATCCCCGAGCTGATCAAGGCGCGCGCGCAACGCAAATCGCTGCGGATCTGGTGCGCGGCTTCCTCGACCGGCCAGGAGCCGTATTCGCTCGCGATGATCCTAAAGGACAAGGCCGCGGAGCTGGCCGGCTGGCGGATCGAAATCATCGCCACCGATCTGTCGCCGGAGGTCCTGGAGAAGTCGCGCTCCGGTCTGTACACGCAGTTCGAAGTGCAGCGCGGTCTGCCGATCCAGTTCCTGGTGAAGCACTTCAAGCAGGTCGGCACGATGTGGCAGCTCAACGCCGACGTCCGCTCGATGGTGCAATTCCGGTCCTTCAACCTGCTGCAGGACTTCGCGCCGCTCGGCAAGTTCGACGTGATCTTCTGTCGCAATGTGCTGATCTACTTCGATCAGGCGACGAAGTCCGACATCTTCAAGCGCCTGATGCGTGCCAATGAGCCGGACGGCTACCTGTTCCTGGGCGCGGCCGAGACCGTGGTGGGCCTCACCGACTCTTATCGGGTTTGTCCGAATCGCCGCGGCGTCTATCTTCCGAACAGCGGAACGGCGGCCAGTGGCGACGCGAACAGGTTCGCGATGTCGGGTGGCCGATAGGGGCGTGCGATGCCGACTGAGAACACCGGCCCGGAGAGAGTCATGTTCGGACGCGGCTTTAACGTCTGGATCATGGGAATTGACGGGACCTGGAGACGCAGCTGCGTGCTCAAGGGGATATCAGCCAGCGATGCCGAGCTTGAATTGGAAGGCTCCATCGAGGGATTGAATCTCAAGGAGTTCTTCCTGCTGTTGTCGTCCACCGGCTTGGCCTATCGCCGGTGTGAGTTGGTCCGGGTCAACGGCACTGAGATACAGGTGCGTTTCCTCAAGACCAAGAACAAGGCTACAGCCGGGCGCCCCGGCAATCGCGATGAACGCATGGCTTCGTGAACGACTCCGAGATTGTGAGCAAAGACTGCTAACCACGCGCTCGCCCCTGGGCACGCTCGACGATCGGTAAAACGCTTCGTTCACAACCGGGCGTCAGAATGATCTGCAGTGTCGCCGACCGCTACCGGTCGCATTGCGAGCATCACTTATGGCGGATATTCCATCAGCGAAATGGCGCGTCGTATCCTGATCGTCGATGACGATCGGGTCCAAGGTGCGATCATCAGTGGTGTCTGTTCCAAGCTCGGCCTTCGGTCGAGCTTTGCGTCGTCCTATCAGGCCGCCGCCGATCTGATCACTGCCGAGCGGTTCGACTGCATTACCATCGACCTGTCGCTTGGCGACCGCGACGGGATCGAGCTGCTGAGATTGATCGCGGAGATCAATCCGGCACCCCGCATCATCGTGATCAGCGGCTGCGAAGAGCGCATCCTCAACGCGACGATCCGGATGGCGCATGGTGCAGGATTGTTCGACGCGATCTCCCTGCCAAAGCCGATCGACCTCTCGCAGCTGCGCGCGGCGCTGAGCCTTGCTACGCCCGAGGAGCCGGGCGACCGCCGGGTCCCCCGGCCAGCGTCGGATCAAGTCACCGCCGCCGATCTCGCGCACGCAATGGAATTGGGCGAGATCTATCCGGCGTTCCAACCCAAGATTGATCTGAAGAGCGGCAAAGTCATTGCCTGCGAGGCCTTGGCACGATGGGACAGCCCGACATTCGGCTCCGTCGGCCCGGACGTTTTCATTCCGGTGGCCGAAACCAGCGACCTGATCAAGCCGCTCACCCTGGCGCTGCTGCGCGAGGCGATGCAGACCGCGCAGACGCTGCTGCGCAGCGACCCGGGTTTCGTGATCGCGGTCAACCTGTCGGCGACTCTGCTGTCCGACGCCGAGTTGCCGGAGGAGATCGAGCACTTGCTCGCCGACGCCGGCGTCCCGTCCCGCGCTCTGATGATCGAAGTCACCGAGTCCAACGCCATGGCGGACGTCAACCGGGCAATGGATATTCTGCTCCGGCTCAGGATCAAGGGCATCGGCCTGTCGATGGACGATTTCGGCATCGGCTACTCTTCGCTCTCCGCGCTGGCGCGCATGCCGTTCACCGAGCTGAAGATCGATCGCTCGTTCGTCAAGGAGTGCCGCAGCGATCCCGACATGTGGAAGGTGGTGGCTTCGTCGGTCGCCATCGCCCATCAATACCAGATGAAAGTCGTGGCCGAAGGCATCGAGACGGTCGATACCTGGCAGGCATTGGCGGAACTCGGCTGCGACGTCGGACAGGGCTACGTGTTCTCCAAGGCGCTGCCGCGCGATGCCTTCGTGGCCTGGTATCAGGAGTGGAACGAGCGCCCGCATTCTATTGCGCCGGGCGAGTCTCATCGGCGTTCGGCCTGACGGGCTCCTTCAGTCTGCCAGATCGACCAGCCGGTCGTTGCCGGAGGAGACGCGCGCTGCAGCCGAGAACGCCTGCCTGATGCGGGCCACCATGGCCACGTAGCCTTGCTGATCGAGAAAGGCCGCTCCATGCTCGAGTTCGCGGGCGAGATCGGCGATCTTGTCCAACCCGAAAGTCGCGGCTGCGCTTTTCAGTGAGTGGGCTTCGCGCTCGATTTGCCGCCGGTTTGTACCGACGTTGAGCAGCTCGAACAGGTCCAGCCGCGCTTCGGTGTCGCGGACAAATACGCCGAGGACGGCCCGGCTGGCATCCTCGCCGATCTCCTCGACGAGGTGATCGTATGCCTGTCTGCCGACATGAAGACGCGGCGGCGCTGGCGACGCGGCGTTGCCGTCCGGCGCAACGATGCCAGTGTCGGGGGCGCTTGATACAAAGTCGTCCGTCGGGGGCGCGGACAGTGCATCGGTCTGTTCATCTAGGGGGGGCAGCGCACGCAGAATGGTCTCGATCAGCACCTTCTTGCGGACCGGCTTGGCGATGTGGTCGTTCATCCCGGCTGCGCGACACGCGGCTGCATCGTCGGCGAAGGCGTTCGCCGTGAAGGCGATGATCGGGACGTCGGCGAGCGCGCCACCGTGGGCACGGATCGTGCGGGTGGCTTCGATGCCGTCCATCTCCGGCATCCGCATGTCCATCAGGATAACGTCGTAGCTGAAGCGCGTTGCAGCGGTGACGGCTTCGGCGCCGTCGCAGGCCGTGTTGGTCTGGATCGGAAAATCGTGCAGCATCTGCGCGGCGACCAGCCGATTGGTCGGATTGTCGTCGACGATCAAGACCCGCAGCGGCCGGCCGCCGGCCTCGATGCGTTGACGCAGCAGAGCATAGACCGTCTGATCGTCCTGATCCTGCGGCGGCGCTTCGGCGGCGACAGGCAGGCTGAGCGAGAACCGGAACGACGAGCCTTTGCCGGGGACGGAAGTCACGCCGATCGTGCCGCCCATCTGTTCGATCAGGCGTTTGCTGATAGCCAGTCCCAGCCCGGAACCGCCGAAGCGGCGGCTGATCGAATTGTCGGCCTGGACGAAATCGCTGAACAACGCGTCGATCTTGCCCGGCTCGATGCCGATCCCGGTATCGATCACGGTCCAGAGCAGTCGCGCGCTGCTCTCGTCACGGCCGACGCATTGGGTGACCACTTCGATGTCGCCGGCCGGCGTGAACTTCACCGCATTCGACAGCAGGTTGAGCAGCACCTGGCGGATGCGGCCGGCATCGCCGATCAGCGCCTCCGGGATGTCGCCGCTCATGGTCGAGCGGATGGTCAGTCCCTTGGCGATGGCGCGCGGCCCGATCACGCTCAGAGCGTGCTCGACCAGAGCCTGCGGGGAGAACGGCATAGTCTCAAGCGTCAGGCGGCCGGCTTCGAGCTTGGAGAAATCCAGGATGTCGTCGAGGATTTCGAGCAGATTGTCGCCGGCCCGATGGATGCCCGTTACCGCCTGACGCTGCGCCGGATCGAGCTTGGTGTCGAGCAGATTGGTGGCGAGCCCGAGCACGGCGTTCATCGGCGTGCGGATCTCGTGGCTCATCATCGCCACGAAGCTCGATTTGGCGGCGCTCGCCGCTTCCGCGGCTTCCGCGTAGACGTTCTGCTTGTGCCACCAGCGCGCGATCGCGATGCTGCCGGCGAGCACGACCAGCGCGCTGATCACCGACATGGCGATCATCAGCGCCGCCATCTTTTGCCAGCCTTCGAGCACGCTGTCTTCGCTCTGCGTCACCGTCACCATGGTCGGATAGTTCGGTAGCATCCGTGCCGACCGGATCAGCATTTTGCGATCTGCTGCGTCGGTCTCGTGGACGATGCCGCCCGCGCGCAACGCGACGCGGCCGCCTTTGAGGAACGCTTTTCCGAGATTGGGCGAGTGTGGATAGCTCGCCAGCAGGGCATCGTCGTCGCGGACCAGCGCGACCTCCATGCCGGTGTCCAGAGCCGTGGCGGCAAAGAAGTTCTCGAAATACTGCAGCGAGATGGCGCCGAGCAACAGCCCCATGAACTTGCCGTCGGGATCGTTGAGCCGGCGCGCCAGATAGATGTTCCAGGTACCGGAGCCCCGATTGCGAACCGGAATACTGATGTAGCTTTCCAGATTGGGATCGCTGCTCAGCGCCTTGAAGTAGTCGCGGTCACTGACATCGACGTCCGGGATCGGCCAGTATCGCGAGAAATTCACCAGCTTGCCGGCGGGATCGATCATCGTGACCGCGTCGACCTGCGGCAGGCCGGATATCTTCTCCTTCAGCATCAGATGTGTGTCTCGGTCCGACATCACCCGCCGGTAGGAGGGGCCGTCGGTGACGCCTTTGCGGGCGAGATAATCGCCGACGCTCGACAGCACGAGGTCGAGCGACTTGAACGACCGGTCGGCCTCTTCCGCCAGGGTCAGGTTGTAGCGGTCGAGATTGATTTCTGCCGTGCGCAGCGTGCTTTCGCGGAGATTGCTGAGGAAGAATAAATTTGTGCCGATGATGGTGACCACCAGCGCGATGCTGGTGAGGCGTAGCGCTACCAAAGATCGCTTCAGAACAAATCGCGGCGGGGAGGGAAGCGGGGGCATCGGCCTGACCTCATCGCTGGGTTGCGTAAGGTGCCAGCGGCTTCCACCGCGCGACCTCTTCGTCGACGATCTTTTTGAGTTCCGCCGCAGTGCGCTCGCGAGGGGCGAGAATTTCGCCGCCAAGGTCGGCTAGTTCGCGCTTCACGTCGGCATCGCCGAGAGCCTTGTCGAGCGCGCGGGCAAGAACGGCGGCGATGTCAGGCGGCAAATTCTTCGGCCCAAAGAGGCCGTTCCACGCGGCCACGTTGAAGGCGGCATAGCCGGCCTCCACGGCGGTCGGAACTTCCGGGAGGATCGGGCTTCGGCTGGGGCCGGCGATCGCCAAGGCTCTGACGGCGCCGCTACGAACCTTGGGCACGGCGTTGACGAGCTGGTCGCACAAGAAGTCCGCCTGACCGGCCGCAACCGCCTCGATGGCCGGACCGGTCCCCTGATAGGCCTTCATCGTCGGCCGGTGCTCGCTGCCGCTGGCGACCAGCAGGGAGCAGGCCGCAAACGAGATCGAGCCGACGCCGCCATGGGCCATTTTCAAGGTCTCAGGGGCGGCATGCAGCCGTGCAACGAGATCAGCCAGATTCGTGACCGGCAGATCCGGCCTGGCGACCACGATCGTCTGGATTCGGCTGATCGGGCTGATCGGCGTGAAATCCTTCGCCGGGTCGTAGGCGAGGTTCGGATAGACGGCCAGTGCCGCGCCATGGGTGCCCATGTGGCCAAGAAGCAGGGTGTAACCGTCGGCTGGCGAACGCATCGCTCGAATCGTGCCTGTGGTTCCGCCTGCGCCGACCACGTTCTCGATGATCACCTGCTGGCCGAGGGCGAGCGACATCCGCTCGGCGACGATCCGCGTGATCGTGTCCGTCGGGCCGCCTGCGGCAAACGGCACGATGATGCGGATGCTTCGGATCGGATAGTTTGCTGCGGCAAGGAGCGGACCGCTCATGCAGCAGCAAATCAGGAGCGCCAGAGTGGTAATAACCCCGCGCCGCAACAAACACCCCCTTGAGTTATCCACGCTGCTCAGAGAGTAAACGCCCCGTTTGCTTGATCTAATCCGATTCATAATGATATGGCGGGTGGAGGGTGTGCGATCCTTTGCAGATCGCGGCAATGCGCGAGACGATCACATTGGTCTGTGAGCACGCGCACACCGGGCGTCCCCGGAGGACTAACGCAGTTGTTCTCCTTTTGGAGAAGCAGATAGCACCTTCGGATAGTGCTGAGTTTCAGGCATAGAAGTAACGGTTTGGTGCTGCCTATGCGTTAACATGCGACCCGGTGAGACTACGGGGTAGGCCCCGAGGCAGACGCGATGAACAAGTTGCGATTGGAGATTGCGCGATGAATGGCAGGCCGACGGGGCAGGAAGTATTCGTCGTCGATGACGATCCGGCGGTGCGCGAGACGCTGTCGATCGTTTTGTCCGCGGCCGGCTTCGAGGTCATCTGCTTCGCCGATGGCGAAGCGCTGCTCGCCGTCGCGCGGACCAGGAGCCCGTCCTGCATTTTGCTGGACGTTCACATTCCCGGGCGGTCGGGTCTCGATATTCTCGCCGAACTGCACGGCGAGGATTACCCCGCGCCGATCTTCATTATTTCGGGCAAAGGCGATATCCCGATGGCCGTCAACGCCATCAAGAACGGCGCGCTCGACTTCATCGAAAAGCCGTTCCGGGGCAAGGAGATCGTCAGCCGCGTCGAGGAGGCGATCGAGGCGTTTTCGCGCCGCCGCGAAGCCGGGGGCCCCCCCAAGACGCCGTCGTACAATTTCCCGGGCCGCGAGCCGCTGACGCTGCGCGAGCGCGAGGTGCTGGAGCTGTTCTCGACCGGCAACACCAATAAGGAAGCCGGCCGGCAGCTCGGCATCAGCCCGCGGACGATCGAGTATCACCGCGCCAACATCATGAAGAAGCTCGGCGCCCGCAACGCGACCGATCTCGTGCGCATCGTGATGACCGAGCAGAAGTAACGGCCGCCGGGCGGCGGCCGCTACCATCGGGCTTTACAGCGTGCCGGGGAAGCCGCCGCCGTCGAGCAGCAGGTTTTGGCCGGTGATGTAGCCGGCGTGGGTGCTGCACAGGAACGCGCAGGCGGCGCCGAACTCGTCCGGATCGCCGAACCGCCCGGCCGGATTCTCGTTCATTCGCGCCTGCAGGATCTGCTCGGGCGACACGCCCGACGCCTTGGCCTGACCAGCCGCCACGCCGCGCAGCCGGTCGGTGTCGAACGGGCCGGGCAGCAGCGCGTTGATCGTTACATTGTGCTTCACCGTCTTGCGGGAAAGACCGGCGACGAAACCGGTCAGGCCGGTGCGTGCGCCATTGGACAGACCGAGCACATCGATCGGCGCCTTCACGGCAGCCGAGGTGATGTTGACGATGCGGCCGAACTTGCGCGCGATCATCTTGTCGACCGTCGCCTTGATCAATTCGATCGGCGTTAGCATGTTGGCGTCGAGCGCCTTGATCCAGTCGTCACGGGTCCAGTTGCGGAAATCGCCGGGCGGTGGGCCGCCGGCGTTGTTCACCAGGATGTCCGGCTCGGGGCAGGCTTTCAGCGCGGCTTCGCGGCCTTCCGGAGTGGTGATGTCGCCGGCAACTTCGATGATCTCGACGTCCGGATGCGCCTTGCGCAGTTCCGCGGCGGCCTTGGCCAGCGCCTCGGCGCCGCGCGCCGTCATGGTGACGTGCACGCCTTCAGCGGCCAGCGCGGCGGCGCAGGCGCGCCCCAGTCCCTTGCTTGATGCGCACACCAGCGCGCGGCGGCCTTTGATGCCCAGATCCAATTTTCACTCCTGACGATGGTGAGGTCGATGCGGCTGGCACTGTAGCCAAGGCCGGCCGTCATGATAAGGGATCGCAACCGCATAACGCATCACAGGAAACGCGCATGGATCCGCTGTTCGATCTCGCCGGCGAAGTCGTTCTGATCACCGGCGCCTCGCAAGGCCTCGGCCGGCGCTTCGCGCGCGTTGTGGCGCAGCGCGGAGCCGCGGTCCTGCTGGCGGCGCGGCAGACCGGAAAGCTCGCAGCGCTCGAACAGGAGATCGCCTCCGCAGGCGGCCGCGCTGCTGCGGTGCAGATGGATGTCGCCGATGTGGCCGGACTGGCCGTCGCGGTCGATCGTGCCGAAGCCGCGTTCGGGCCGGTGACCGTTCTGGTGAACAATGCCGGCATCGCGGTCGAGAAGCTCGCGGTCGATCAGACCGAGGCCGATTGGGACATGGTGATGGGCGCCAATCTCAAGGGCGCGTATTTCCTCGCTACCGAAATCGCGCGGCGGATGATCGTGCGCCAGCACGGCGGCAATATCATCAACATCGCCTCCGTGCTCGGCGACGGCGTGATGAAAGCGGTGTCGCCCTACGCGATCTCGAAGGCCGGCATCATCCATGCCACCAAGGCACTGGCGCTCGAACTCGCCGGACGTGGCATCCGCGTCAACGCACTGGCGCCGGGCTACATCGACACCGACATCAACCACGATTTGTGGGCGACGCCGGCAGGCGAGAAGCTCATCAAAGGCATTCCGCAGCGTAGAGTCGGCCGCGAAGAAGATCTCGACGGCGCGATATTGCTGCTGGTGTCGAAGGCGTCGACCTACATGACGGGGAGCGTGGTGACGGTCGATGGCGGGTTCTTGCTGGCGTAGCCGCGTCAACGACATCAACGTTCGTCATTCCGGGGCGCTCACGCAGTGAGCGAACCCGGAATCCATAGCCCCTGTATCAGTGGAGATAAAGGAAGTAGTTGTTCCTGCGTCGAGCTACATCGGCACAGGGAGTATGGATTCCGGGTTCGCGCTTCGCGCGCCCCGGAATGACGAAAGAGAGCGCGCGCGGCTTGCCACGCACGCGCCTAGTTCAACCTCATCTCCCGCTTGATCATGTCCGCCGCTTTCTCGCCGATCATAATGGTCGGGGCGTTGGTGTTGCCGCCGATCAGGGTTGGCATCACCGAAGCGTCGACGATGCGGAGGCCGCCGGTGCCGCGGACCTTCAGCCGCGAATCGACCACCGCCATCGGATCGGTGCCCATCTTGCAGCTACCGACCGGGTGATACACGGTGTCGACGCGGTCGCGCAGGATGGCGCGGATGTCGTCGTCGGTGCGCACGTTCGCGGTGAACAGGTCCTTTTGCTGGAGTGCGCGCAGCGCCGGCGTTTCCATCAGGCGCCGCGTGGTCTTGTAGCCCGCCACCATCGTCTCGAGATCGTCCGCGTCACCGAGGAAATTCGGATCGATGCGGGGCGGCGCCAGTGGATCGGCGCTATTCAGGCCGACGGTGCCGCGGCTCTTCGGCCGCAACAGGCAGACGTGGCAGGAGAAGCCTGTGCCCCAGTGCCGCTTGCGGCCGTGATCGTCGACCATCGCCATGCCGAAGTGGAGCTGGATGTCCGGCACGTCGAGGTCGGGCCGGGTCTTCAGGAAGCCGCCACACTCGGCGAAGTTCGTCGTCAGCGGGCCGCGGCCTTCGCGGCGATACTGGCCGATGCCCGCCAGCGTCCGCGCAATGCCGGCGAAGCTGGTGCCCGTGAAGTAGGGGCTGTCCGACATGTAGGCGAAGATGAAGTCGGGGTGGTCCTGGAGGTTCTGGCCGACGCCGGGCAGATGATGCACCGGATCGATGCCGAACGGCTTAAGTGCAGCGCCGTCGCCCACGCCCGACAGCAGCAGAAGCTGCGGCGTCTGGAACGCGCCGGCCGCCAAAATGACTTCGCGGCGGGCATGAATCTGACGGATCTCGCCGTTCTGCCGATATTCCACGCCGACGGCGCGGCCGCCTTCGAACAAGACGCGCATCGCCTGCGCCTCGGTCTCGACCCGCAGGTTTGTGCGCGTGCGCATGTAGGGATGGACGTAAGCGCGCGCCGCGCTCCAGCGTTCGCCATTGTGCTGCGTCAGCTGATAGCGGCCTAAGCCTTCCTGCTCGTCGCCATTGAAGTCGTCGCGAATGCGGAATTGCGCCTCACGCGCCGCCTGCAGAAATATCTCGTGCGCAGGATTGTCGGTGCGCAGCCGGTTGACGTGGAGCGGTCCGCTCTGGCCGTGATAGGCGCCGTTAATTCG
>NZ_BADD01000256.1 GCF_000333455.1 Rhodopseudomonas sp. B29 | reverse complement strand
TGATGGGCGCCGAGGCGGCGCGCCGCGCGCTCAGCGATGCCGGCATCGGCTACGACGCCATCGAGCAGGCCTTCGTCGGCTACGTCTACGGCGACTCAACCTGCGGCCAGCGCGCGCTGTATCAGGTCGGCATGACCGGCGTGCCGATCGTCAACGTCAACAACAACTGCTCCACCGGCTCGACCGCGCTGTATCTGGCGCGGCAGGCGATCGGGGCGGCGTCGGTGGGCGTAAGCTGCGAGCCGAAGTGACCGACATCGATATCATGACGCCGGAAGGCACGGTGTCGGCGATCCAGACGCTCACCGGCAAGCACGTCCATGCCATCGCTTCGGCTTTCGTGCTGATCCCGCAGCCGGCAATGGACGCCGCCGCGGCGTCCGCTACACCCTATCTGCACGGCAACACCTCGATCGCCTCGCTCGACCTGGTGAAGGCCAACCCCACGAAGTACAAGAACATCTTCCAGATCGATCCGGCCGAGACCTGGTACGGCTACGGCTTCGTTCGTTACCTGAAGAAGCTCGCAGCTGCAGGCTGGAAGCCGAAGAACAACAAGATTCACATTGTGCAGGAGCAGATCTCCTACACCCAGGTGATCTCCAAGTCGGTGCAGAAAGCGATCGCCGAGTCCGGCGGCGAGTGGGCGCTCGGACA
>NZ_BADD01000257.1 GCF_000333455.1 Rhodopseudomonas sp. B29 | reverse complement strand
AGGCGTCGTTGCCGTCGAAAGACAGGTCGTCGCAGAACACGATGAAGCGGAAGCGCGAGGCGCGCAGCTGAGTCATCAGCGCCGGCAAGCTTTCGATGTCCTCGCGGTGAATCTCGATCAGCTTCAGCGTGCCGTTCACGTCGGCCCGCGCGTTGACGGCGGCGTGCGCGGCCTTGACCAGCGACGACTTGCCCATGCCGCGCGCGCCCCACAACAGTGCATTGTTGGCGGGCAGGCCGGTGGCGAAGCGCTCGGTGTTCTCGATCAGGGTGTCGCGCATCCGGTCGATGCCCTGCAGCAGGTCGAGATCGACCCGGCTGACCTTGGGCACCGGCGCCAGCCGGCCCTCGGGATGCCAGATGAAGGCCTCGGCGCTCTCCAGCGCCGCGGAGGCGTCCTTGGCCGGCGCGTCGCCGAGCCGAGTCGCCAGTCCCTCCAGGGCGGTTGCGATGCGTTCCAGCACCTCAGCGTCGGCCGCCGGCCGGGCGGGACGTTTGGCCGCGGCCTTGGCGGGGAGGGCTTTGCGGGCCGGCGGCTTGGGTTTGGACGCAGCGCGGGACGCCTTGGAACGTGGCTTTTTTGTCATTTGGCAAGTCCTGGGTAGGGTGGTCTAAGGAGCCCGCACGCCGTCTGCCAGCGCTCGGAAAACACGGGAAAATGAGGGGGTTGGCGACGTTGCAATCCGGACCGCGACCGCTATAGTCCGCGCGGATTTGCGACCCCGGCAGGCGCGGTAGGCGCCTCGCTGGCGCGCGTCATTTGCAGCGTTCAAGGACGACAAGAATGTTCATCACTCCCGCTTTTGCCCAGGCCGCCGGCGCGGCCGGTGACACCAACAGCATGTTGATGTCGCTGCTGCCGTTCGCGCTGATCTTCGTCATCATGTACTTCCTGATCCTGCGGCCGCAGCAGAAGAAGGTGAAAGAGCACGCCGAGCTGGTGAAGAACGTGCGCCGCGGCGACACCATCATTACCTCGGGCGGCCTCGTCGGCAAGGTCACCAAGGTGATCGATGACGACACCGTCGAGTTCGAAGTGTCGGATGGCGTCCGCGTGCGTCAGATGCGCCAGATGATCCAGGGCGTCCGCTCCAAGGGCGAGCCGGTCGCCGCGCAGGACAACGCCAAGGACCACCGGCAGGGGCAAGGGCAAGAAGGAGCCCGCCAAGATCGAGAAGGCGGACGAGGCGAGCACCACCGCCAAGGACGACAACGCCTCGGCTTGAGGCCGTTGGTCTCACGCTCGGTTTGGTTTCTGACGGGACAGCTCGATGCTCTATATCTCACGGTGGAAGGCGCTGGGGATCATCCTGACGGCGCTTGTCGTCTGCCTCTGCGCCGTGCCGAACTTCTTCGCCGAGCACACCGTCAAGACCTGGCCGAAATGGGCGCAGCGCCATCTGGTGCTGGGCCTCGACCTGCAGGGCGGGTCGCATCTCCTGCTCGAAGTCGACTCCAATTCGGTCAAGAAGGACAAGCTGGACGGCGTCCGCGACGACGTCCGCCGCGTGCTGCGCGAAGCACGCATTCCCTACACCGGCCTCGCGGTGAAGGGCGAATCGGTCGAGGTCCGGATCAGCAAGCCCGAAGAAGCGCCGAACGCGCTGACCAAGCTGCGTGAATTGTCGCAGCCGCTCGGCGGCCTGATGGGCGCCAACGGCCAGCGCAGTCTCGACGTCACCGACGCCGGCAACGGCGTCATTCGCCTGACGGTGACGCAGGCGGCGATCGCGGAGCGCGTGCGCCAGTCGGTCGATCAGTCGATGCAGATCATCGAGCGCCGCGTCAACGAACTCGGCACCGTCGAGCCGCTGATCCAGCGCCAGGGAGCGGACCGCATCCTGGTGCAGGTCCCGGGCCTGCAGGATCCGACCAGGCTGAAGGAACTGCTCGGCAAGACCGCCAAGCTCGACTTCCGCATGGTCGACACGTCGGTGTCGCCGGAGCAGGCGATGGCCGGCAATCTGCCGAGTGATTCCGAACTGCTGATGAGCGCGTCGTCGCCGAAGCAGCCCTACGTGATCAAGAAGCAGGTGCTGGTCTCCGGCGCCGATTTGACCGACGCGCAGCCGGGCTCGATCAGCGCTC
>NZ_BADD01000258.1 GCF_000333455.1 Rhodopseudomonas sp. B29 | reverse complement strand
GCCTGCCTTCGTTCGCGCTGTCGCAGGAGTTCACGCTGGAGACCCGCAACGCGCCGCTGTGGGAGACCGCCAAAGCCCACGCGCCCGACATCGTCCGCCGGGTGATGGCGGCCGGCGTGCCGAAGAACACCGTCGTCAACGTCAACTTCCCGGCCTGCGCGCCGGACGAGGTGAGGGGCGTGGTGGTGACGCGGCAGGGCAAGCGCAATCCCGGCTTCCTGCGCATCGACGAGCGCCACGACGGCCGTGGCAATCCGTATTACTGGATCGGCTTCGAGAAGATCCGCGTCGCCGACACGCCGGCCGAAGGCACCGATCTCGCCGCGCTCGCCGCCAACTACGTCTCGGTCACGCCGCTCCGCCTCGACCGCACCGACGATGCGTTCTCGTCGACGTTGAAGGGCGTGTTGGGCTGAGACGTGTCCTCGTAGGATGGCTTAGGCGCGCCGTAACCCATCAATCGGGCGAGGTGAAGCTCAAATGATGGGTTATGCGCCTGCGGCGCTAACCCATCCTACGAAGCTGAAACGTGGACACGTAGGGTGGGCAAAGGCGCAAAGCGCCGTGCCCACGTCTTCCCACGCAATCACGGCTGCGCGTGCGCACGGCGCGCCTGCGGCGCACCTTTGCACACCCTACAAGACTACAAGACGGCGCTTCGAGTTACGCCGCGCCTCTCAGCGTCGAGTCCAGCGCGTCTTTCAGAGACTCGATCTGGAACGGCTTCTGCAGCGCCGGCCGATCGCGATAATCTTCCGGCACGCCTTGCGAGCCGTACCCGGTGGCGAAGATGAATGGCCGGTTGCGGGCCTTGAGCAGATCCGCCACCGGCGAAATCACCCGGCCGTTGACGTTGACGTCGAGGATCGCGATGTCGAACTCGGTGGTGCCGGCGAGCTTGATGGCTTCGTCGATTTCGCCGGTTTCTGCGGCGACGCTGAAGCCCAACTCTTCCAGCATGTCGACCACCATCATCCGGATCATCGCCTCGTCTTCGACCAGAAAAACTGAGCCAGCAGACGGCTTGACAGTGGTCATGTAAAGTCCCTGGAGCGCCGGTAAAATCGGCGGTAAGAAGTCGCAAACGGTCGCGAGCGCACCGTCGCAAAAAAAATCCCGCAAGGCAATGTCAAGTAACGCCGCGTCATACTGCGTGACAGTCGGAGCTTGCCAGAGTTCCATCGCGGTACACAGAATTGCGTCTCGATTCGGAGCGGGTTAGCCAACGTCGTTCGGGTCGCGCAGCAAAACCGGGAGGCATAGCAAGTATGATGTCGATCCCGGCGCCGCCCGAGAAGATGATGTTTCAGCTCAGCCTGCGCCGTCGCGGCATCAGCGATCAGGCGGTGCTGCATGCGATGGAGGCGGTGCCGCGCGATCGCTTCGTCGATCCGATCCATCGCGACGGGGCTTGGCGCGACACTGCGCTGCCGATCGCCTGCGGCCAGACCATCAGTCAACCCTTTGTCGCGGCCTACATGACCGAGCAGCTCGGGCTGCGCGCCGATCACCGCGCGCTCGAGATCGGCACCGGCTCCGGCTATCAGGCGGCGATCCTGTCGCGGCTGGCCAAATGGGTGCTCAGCGTCGAGCGCTTCAAGACGCTGGCCGACAGCGCGCGCCAGCGGCTCGAGGACATGCGCTACGACAATGTCGAGGTCATGGTCGGCGACGGTCTGGCGCTGCCGGAAGCGGTCGGTGAATTCGACCGCATCATCGTCACGGCGAGCGTGGCGGAGGTGCCGCAGTCGCTGCTCGACCGCCTCGCCGTCGGCGGCGTGATGATCGTGCCGGTCGGGCCGCCAGCAGGGCGGCAGACGTTGCTGCGGTTGGTTCGCGGCCAAGACGGATTAGTTCGCAAACCGCTCGTCGACGTACGCTTCGTGCCGGCCATCCCCGGCACCGCGCGAGAATTGTGACCGTCAATCTCGACGTCGCCGCAGGGTTAAACGGTTGTTTACTGCCGGCGTGTTTACTCAATTTACCATTGTATTGCGTATGAGTGAGTAACCATGTCCCGCGTTGTCGAGTTCTTGAGCTCGCGCCGGGCGCCGCAGGTCGCGGTGCTGGCGTTGATGTCGGTCGGGTTCAGCGCGTGCAGCGCCGACATGCAGACACGCTTCCAGCAGGCGCCGTTCGGCCCCGTCGAAAGCACCGGTTCGGTGTCTCAGCAGCGTCAGGCGCCGCGCGAGCTGCCGCAATATTCCCGGCCGCAGTACCAGCCGCCTTATCAGCAGCCGGCCTATCAGCCGCAGTATCAGTCCCAGGCGCTGCCGCCGATCTCGGCGCCGCAGTCCTATCCCGTTGCTGGCGGAGTCTCCGGTGGTGGACGAGGTGTCGGCTCGTACGAGCCGCCGCCGGCGCGGGCGCCGATCGAGCCGACCGGTACCGTGCCGCATTCCGTCGCCGCCGCACGTCCGGCTCCGGCTCCGGCGGCCGCAGCGCCGGCCGCGACCAAGATCATCGTCGGCACCAGCGACACGTTGGAGATTCTGGCTCATCGCTATCACGTCTCGACCGCCGAGATCCTGCACGCCAACGGCTACAAGGGACCGCGTCGCTTGTCGCCGGGCCAGCAGCTGATCATCCCGTCGCGCACCGCCGCGCTCGGCGCGCCGCCGGCACCGCTGGCGCCGCCGATGCGTCAGGCTGCTATGCAGCCAGCTCCGGTTGCCGCGCCCGTCGCTGCTCCTGCGCCCGCTCGCGTGCACTACGTCAATTCCGGCGACACGCTGGCGGCGATTGCGCGCCGCAATCACATCACCCAGGCCGAGCTGGCCCGCAGCAATAACTTGCCCGCCGACGCCAGGCTGAAGCCCGGCATGAAGCTGATGGTGCCGAGCGCCGGCGCTGCTGCTGCCGCCGCGCCTGTCGCGGCGGCCCCCGTGGCCGCGCCTGCGCCGCAGATGGCGACCACGCAGATGACGGCCCCGGTGCGCACCGCGGAGTTGACCGAAAAGGCCCGGCGCGTCGCGCCGACCGAGACTCCGGCCGAAGTCGCGCCGGCGACCGAATCCTCCACCAAGCAGGCCGAGGCCACCGGCGCGCTGCCGAGTTTCCGCTGGCCGGCTCGCGGCCGCGTCATCGCCGCCTACGGCTCCAAGACCAACGGCAAGGCCAATGACGGCATCAACCTCGCGGTGCCGGAAGGCACCCCGGTGAAGGCCGCCGAAGACGGCGTCGTCGCCTATGCGGGCAACGAGCTGAAGGGCTACGGCAATCTCGTGCTGGTGCGCCACGCCAACGGCTACGTCACCGCATACGCCCATGCCAGCGAGTTGCTGGTCAAGCGCGGCGATCCGATCAAGCGCGGTCAGGTCATCGCCAAGTCGGGCCAGTCCGGCGAAGTCAGCTCGCCGCAGCTCCACTTCGAAATTCGCAAGGGGTCGACCCCGGTCGATCCGATCAAGTTCCTCAACGGCGCCTGAGCAACGCCGGGGAGCGAAGCCTGACGGGAAATGCCCGGCCGCGAGGCCGGGCATTTTCTTTGTGAGCCGCACCTGGAAAGAAGTGGACGTGGCCGACCGAGAGTTTCCAGCGTGGGATGAAGTTAGTCCGGCTGGTGAACCGTGATATGTACTTAGTAATGAGGAGCGGGAACTTCGTTGGCGTTTATCCAAAGTTTGAAAATGTCAGGCGGTAGCCGGGGGCTAGATGGAGACAACGGAGAAAATCGTTGAGGCCTACGTTCGCCATGTGAAGCGATGGGCGACCATTCCCAATATTCGCTGCGACGCCCAGCAGGAGATCGATCTGTTGGCCATCAATCCCGTGACGCTGGAGCGCTACCATATCGAAACAAGCGTGTCGGGCTCGCAAGTGTATTCTAAGCTGACGAATAAGGAGTTTGATCCAGCTCTGCTCAAGTTGCGCGTCCAGAAACCGAAGATGCGTCGCACCCTAGGCTATTTCATCTCTCACAAATTCGGTACTAAAGCGATCTTGGATAAGCTCTCTGAGTATGGATTCAAGGATGGCGCATACAAGAAAGTGGTTGTTACTTGGGATTGGACTCCAGATGCCAAAGCGACCGCTGATGCACAGAATATAGAACTTTGGGATTTTCGTATGCTTATGCGGGATATTGCGACATCGATTCAACATTCTCGCGGGTACTTCACCGACGATACACTTCGTACGATCAACCTCTTCATGCGGGCTCTGGTTGATGCGGAGACTCCACCGAACACCGAAACATCCATTCCGCGGAGGTCAAAAGCAACGTGCAATGGAAGCCGCGAACAGGATTTAGCGGCACCTTATTGGGTTTATCGAAATTGGATACGCGGGCGGGCAAGGCTGCATATGGCCAATTGCAGCTATTGCAACAATGGGTCCGGCACCCAAGGAAGCCTGAACAGTGTTACGGGCGAGTGGAAGTCGTTCAAGAGTGAGACCGAGGCGAAGGTCTTTCTCGACAGCTTCGACTATGACGATGCAAAACTGTGTGGTGCTTGCATGACCTCCCGCACCCGTACTTGAGTTGTTGAATGCTAAGCTCTTGATAGTGATGTCGGTAACGACGGTTGCCTCCGCAAACTTACTTGGACCTCATCCGCACGCCGAGCCGTCCCGCGAGATCTTGTACGAACTGCCAGGCGACGCGGCCGGAGCGGGAGCCGCGGGTGGTGGACCATTCGAGCGCGTCGCGTTCGAGTTGCTCGTCGTCGGTCTTGATGCCGAAATGGCCGCCATAGCCGCGCACCATGGCCAAGAACTCGTCCTGGCTG
>NZ_BADD01000259.1 GCF_000333455.1 Rhodopseudomonas sp. B29 | reverse complement strand
TCGTCGTCATCGCCGTGGTTCTTCTGCTGTTCGGCCGTGGCAAGATCTCGGACCTGATGGGCGACGTCGCGCAGGGCATCAAGGCCTTCAAGAAGGGCATGCAGGACGATGAAAAGACTGCCGAAAAGCCCGAGCCGGTGAAGTCGATCGACCACACCGCGACGACCGCTGCGCCGACCCACAGCGACGTCGGCAGCAAGGCGGTCTGACGCTGCCGCCGGACGGTGCCAGGTCACAAAGTGGCCCGGCAGACCGGCAGCGCAGCGAAGCTGCTTGTGGCAGAGAGCCGCCTCGGGCAGGAGTGAGGGCTGAGGCGGCGAGTGCAGCTCCGCCGGCGCAGCAGGGCACGTTCGGCATTTCGCATGTTCGACATCGGGTGGAGTGAACTGGTGGTGATCGGGGTGGTCGCGCTGATTGCGATCGGCCCGAAGGAATTGCCCGGCGTGCTGCGCATGGTGGGGCAATGGATGGGCAAGGCGCGCAAGCTCGCCGGCGAATTCCAGGGCCAGTTCCAGGAGGCGATGCGCGAGGCCGAAATGGCCGACCTCAAGAAGTCGTTCGATGACATTCGCGAGGCGACCAGCGGACTGTCCACCAACAATGTGCTGACCAAGCTCGGGTCCGAACTGTCCGAAGCGGCGACGATCGACAAGGCTGCTCTGGACGCGCCGCTGATGCAGCCGACTACGCCGGCCCCGCCGACCACCGAGACTTTCATCGAAGCCGCCGCCCACGACGCGACAACGTCGGAGCCGCTGGCGATCGTCAGCGAAGCCCAGGCCGCGGCAGTCGAGACCTCGCATCTGCCGGTGCCTGCCGAAACCCACGCGCTGGCTGCGGCCGACAGCGTGCCGCCCGATCTGGCGCATCCTGCGCCGCCCCCCGAACTGCCGAAGGACGCGTCCGCCACATGAGCGCCGAGGATATCGAAGCCTCCAAGGCGCCGTTGATGGACCATCTGATCGAGCTGCGCTCGCGGCTGATCAAGGCGCTGCTCGGCTTCGGCATCGCTTTCATCTTCTGCTTCTTCTTCGCCAAGCAGATCTACAACGTGCTGGTCTGGCCGTTCGTCTGGGTCGCGGGGCCGGAGAACTCGAAGTTCATCTACACCGCGCTGCTCGAATACTTCCTCACCCAGCTCAAGCTGGCGATGTTCGGTGCCGGCTTCATCTCTTTCCCGATCATCGCGACGCAGATCTACAAGTTCGTCGCGCCGGGCCTCTACAAGCACGAGAAGAACGCCTTCCTGCCGTATCTGGTGGCGACCCCGGTGTTCTTCATCCTCGGCTCGCTGCTGGTGTATTTCGTCGTGCTGCCGATGCTGGTGCGGTTCTCGCTCGGCATGCAGCAGGCGGGCGGTGCCGAGACTGCGCAGATCCAGCTCTTGCCCAAGGTCGGCGAATATCTGTCGCTGATGATGTCGCTGATCTTCGCGTTCGGCCTGGCGTTCCAGCTTCCCGTTATCCTGACGCTGCTCGGCCGCATCGGCATCATCACGGCCAAGCAGCTCAAGGACAAACGCCGCTACTTCATCGTCGTGGCCTTCGTCATCGCCGCGGTGCTGACCCCGCCCGACGTCATCAGCCAGGCCTCGCTGGCATTCCCTCTGCTGGCCCTCTACGAGGGCTCGATCATCGCCGTCGGCATTGTCGAGAAGAAGCAGGCTGCCGCGGCAGCAGCGGCCGCCGCCAACGACAGCGGCACATCGACGCCGGAGGAGTAGGGCGGTAACTGCCCGCGGTTGCGCTAGCCTGCAAAAATCCTATCCTCATTCAAGTGAGGATGGTTGATGGCTTTCGCGTTTGATACTCTGGGTTACGCCAAGCGCTTGCGAAGCGTCGGCGTTCCAAACGAGCAGGCGGAGGCGCACGCCGAAGCGGCGCGCGAGTTCATCATGGCCGAACTGGTGACCAAGACAGATATGAACGCCGCCATGGAGACGCTGACCTTGCGGCTAACAGTCCGCCTGGGTGGCATCGTTGCGGCTGGGTTTGGGGTGCTCGCCGCAGCGGTGGGCATCGCGGCGGCCCTGCTTCGGACGCATTGAGCCGACCGCAAAGCGCCAGACCCTCGCCGTTATGCCGGCCTTGTGCCGGCCGCTCACGTCTTTTACAGACCCTCATCCGCAAAGACGTGGATGGCCGGGACGAGCCCGGCCATGACGGGGCGAAACCATGCACGACATCAAAGCGATCCGCGAAAATCCCGAAGCATTCGACGCCGCCTTTACGCGGCGCGGCTTGGCGCCGATCGCACGGTCGCTGCTCGACCTCGACGAAGCGCGGCGTAAGGCCGTGCTCGCGTCTGAGCAGGCCCAGGCGCGGCGCAATGCGGCGTCCAAGGAGATCGGCGAGGCCAAGAAGGCCAAGGACAACGCCCGCGCCGACGCGCTGATGGCCGAGGTCGCCGAACTGAAGACGACGATGCCGGCGCTCGACGCCGCCGTGAAGGAGGCCGACGAGGCGCTGAAAAAGGCGCTGTCGGAAATCCCGAACCTGCCGCTCGCCGAGGTGCCGGAAGGCGCCGACGAGCACGGCAATGTCGAGCATCACCGCTTCGGCGAAAAGCCGAGCTACGCGTTTACGCCGAAGGCTCACTACGACCTCGGCGAAGCGCTCGGCATGATGGACTTCGAAGCCGCCGCGAAAATGAGCGGCGCGCGCTTCGTCGTGCTGAAGAAGGGTCTCGCCCGTCTCGAACGCGCGATCGGCCAGTTCTTCCTCGACGTCCACACCGGCGACCACGGCTATACGGAAGTGAACCCGCCGCTGTTGGTGCGTGATACTGCTATGTTTGGCACGGCACAGCTGCCCAAGTTTGAGGACGACCAATTCTTCGCGGGACGTATCAACGATCTTGATATTCGCCAGCAGGTAGAGGCGCTGGAGGCTTTCTCTAGTGACACTGAAGAGGAAGAATACGCTAAGGCCAGCGGAAACCCTCAACTCTTGAATGCTTTCAGGAAGTATTTGGCGGCGAAGCACGAAGAAGATCCTCCTGCCCCGGATGTTTGGATCGATTTCTATAAGGGTGAGTACGCTAAGGCTCGAATAGCCCATCATCGTGGCGTTCCTGCACGCCTCTGGCTCATCCCTACCGCCGAAGTCTCCCTCACCAATCTCGTCCGCGAATCCATTCTCGACGAAAGAGAGCTGCCGATGCGGCTCACCGCGCTGACGCCGTGCTTCCGTGCCGAGGCAGGCGCGGCGGGGCGGGATACGCGCGGCATGATCCGGCAGCATCAGTTCACCAAGGTCGAGCTGGTGTCGATCACCACGCCGGAGCAAAGCAAGGACGAGCACGAGCGGATGCTGGCTTGCGCCGAGGAGGTGTTGCGCCGGCTCGGGCTGCATTATCGCGTCATGACGCTGTGCACCGGGGACATGGGCTTCGCGTCGCAGAAGACCTACGACATCGAAGTGTGGATGCCGGGGCAGGGCGAGGGCGGCGCCTATCGCGAGATCTCGTCGTGCTCGGTGTGCGGCGACTTCCAGGCCCGCCGCATGGATGCGCGGTCGCGCGGTCCGGACGGCAAGCCGCGCTTCGTCCACACGCTGAACGGCTCGGGGACCGCCGTCGGCCGGGCGCTGATCGCGGTGATCGAGAACTATCAGCAGGAAGACGGCTCGATCGCCGTGCCCGACGTACTGCAGCCTTATATGGGCGGGCTGAAGGTGATCGCGAAGGCCTAGCACGATGAGTCTCTCCGTCATTGCGAGCGAAGCGAAGCAATCCAGCCTCGTGCACGGAGCTGGATTGCTTCGTCGGCTTTGCCTCCTCGCAATGACGTTATTACTTTCGTTCGCTGTCAGCCCGCCCGCCTTCGCCGCGTCTCCCGCCGAGCTCGTCTCGCAATTCCGCGCCCAGCACGGCGAGGGCAAGGTCACCGTCGATGCCGGCCTCACCGAAGTCGCGCGCGAGCAGGCTGTGGCGATGGCGGCCAAGGATGAGCTCAGCCACGAGGTCGCCGGGCCGTTCACGCGGCGCATCGCCAAGGCCAAGGTCGGCAGCGCCGGCGAGAACATCGCCTACGGTTACACCGACTTTCCCCGCACGCTGAACCAGTGGATCAACTCGCCGCCGCATCGGCGAAATCTGCTGCTGCACGGCGCCTCGCTGTTCGGCGTCGCCAGCGCGCATAGCGCCAGCGGCAAAACCTATTGGGCAATGGCGATCGGCGCGCCCGAGGACAAGCCGAAGCGCGAGAAGAAGCCGGCACGTGTGGCCGGCCACGGCGCCGCCGCGACCCACACGGCGAAGCGCGAGGCGCCAGCCGCGCGCCCCGCGCCTAAGCGGGATTGCACGATCCGCATGCTGGGGATGTGTATCTGACGTGCCCGTTTGCTACTTGCACAACCTCCTCCTGAGGAGCCCCGGCGAAGCCGGGGCGTCTCGAAGGATGGGCTCCGCGTAGCAACGTCTTGGCCTGATGGTTCGAGACGCCCGGCTTCGCTGCGCTATGCCGGGCTCCTCACCATGAGGGACCTACGCTGGCTCGCAGCGCCAAGTTACTCCGCCGCCACCTTGTGGGCCTTCTCGGCGGCGAGGTCGCGGTCCATGATGGCGCGACAGCCGGTCGACAGCGACGTGCGGTTGGCGCGCATGCAGGCGGTGATCTTGGGGATGTTGGGGATCTCCGAGCTGCACAGCCGGAACGCGTCGCTGGTGCACATCTGCGCGGCTTCCTGGCTGTAGGCGAAGCTCGCCGTCGAGGACAGCGGCAGCAGGCCGGCGACGACCAGCGCCAGGGCGGCGCGGCGCAGCGAGGAAGTCGTCGAGGACGAGGTCGAGGACGTCTTGGAGCTGGTGGTGGTCATGGTCGTTCCCCTTAAGTGAAGCCGCGCTGGCGGCGTGTGCGATGGACGACCCTCGCACCCGTCGGTTCCGCGGACTGTGATACCGGTCACGCGGCCTGAACGTCCCCACAGCGGCGGCTAGGCCTTTCATCCCGGCGCGGCAGCGCTGTCGTGTCCCGTCCGGTATTTGCCTCTGGGGGAATCGGCGGATAAAACCGGCCCCCACAGCC
>NZ_BADD01000260.1 GCF_000333455.1 Rhodopseudomonas sp. B29 | reverse complement strand
GAAACTGTCGTTCGGCCCGAAGCGTCCTGAAATCTTCGGGGGCGGAATAGAAGCGGTCGTTGATGAAAGCGGCGCGCTCGGACGACGTATTCGGCGCGGCAGCGACTTGGCGAGACGATGATGCGGTCGGGGCTTGCGAGCAGTGCGCCAGCAGACAGGCAGTCGGGACGGCGGCGATTAGCAGCTTCAGGGGACGTGGCAAGCGGCCGAACAGACGCGCGCGCGCCGGCGAGACGCAAACCTGCATGCGGCTGCTCTGCGAGCGCTGTTGCCTCGATCCGGTCATCGCTTCCTATCAGCCTCGGCCGAGGGGCCGATGCGTCCGTCCCGCGAACTGATCAGCACGGGCCGCCGGCAGGGTGAATTACCCAACAATCCAAATCGCGCCGGCAGTGGCGCATGCAATCTTGTCGCGATTGTGCGCTAATCCACGGTGCCGAGCATATACCAGCCCGCCAGCCGCGTGTTTCTGTAATTAATGAGTAGGCGGGGATATCGTTTAATTGTTGATTAACGCTGATTGAACCAGGCTGGCAGGGGCTGCAGACTAAGCCTCGGCAGCGGGGATTGCGGACAAATGGCGATCGAGACGCAGTCGCAGGAGCGGGCCGGGGGGCCACGCGACGGCGATCGGGGCATGGCGGTGGGGGCCGCTGGGCCGGCCGGTCAGTCTGGCGGCACACGGCCACCGCAGTTGGTGTCGACCGGTGTCGCCACTGCGATTGTGGTCGCCGACATGATCGGGGTGGGGGTGTTCACCAGCCTCGGCTTCCAGATCAACGCCGTGTCGTCAGGGTTCTCGCTGCTTCTCCTCTGGCTCGTCGGCGGCGTCGTGGCGGTATGCGGCGCGCTGTCCTACGCCGAGCTTGGCGCAATGTTTCCGCGTTCGAGCGGCGAGTACAATTTCCTCAGCCGCTGCTTCCACCCGGCGTTCGGCTTCGTCGCCGGCTTCGTTTCGGCCACCGTTGGGTTCGCAGCGCCAGCGGCGCTGGCCGCGATGGCGTTCGGCCAATATGCGGCCGCGGTGGTGCCCGGCGCGCCGCCACTCGGCCTGGCGCTCGGCGTGCTGTGGCTGGTGTCGGTGGTACAGCTCGCCGGCATTCGCCACGGCAGCAGCTTTCAGCTCGCCGCGACGGTGCTCAAGGTGACGCTGATCGCCGCCTTCCTGATCGCCGGAATCGCAATCGGCGATCGCCAGCAGATCCGCTTTGCGCCGGCGGCGTCGGACTTGCAGCACATTCTGCACCCGTCGTTTGCGATCTCGCTGGTATTCGTGATGTATGCGTTCTCCGGCTGGAATGCCGCGACCTACATCATCGGCGAGATCAAGGCGCCGCAGAAGAGCCTGCCGCGCGCGCTGCTCGCGGGCACCGCGATCGTCACGGTGCTGTATGTCGCGCTCAATGCCGTGTTTCTGATCACCACGCCACTGTCGGCGATGGCCGGCCAGCTCGACGTCGCCCGCGTCGCCGGTGAGGCGATGTTCGGCCCGACCGGCGGGCGGATCGTCGCGGCGATGATCTGCATCGGGCTGGTGTCGTCCATCAGCGCGATGATGTGGATTGGTCCACGCGTCACCATGACGATGGGCGAGGACATCGCGGCGTTACGCCGCTTCGCCATGCGCTCGGATGCCGGCGCGCCGCGTGCCGCGATCCTGGTCCAGCTCGCTGTGGCGACGCTGCTGCTTTTGACGGCGAGCTTCGAAGCGGTGCTCGATTTCATCCAGTTCGCATTGCTGGCGTGTTCGTTCTTCACGGTGCTCGGCATGGTACGGCTGCGGATCACACAGCCGCTGCGGCCGCGGCCGTATCGCGCCTGGGGTTATCCCGTCACTCCCGCCATCTTCCTCGTCGCGACGGCGGCGATGATGCTGTATCTCGTCGCTGAGCGACCGCTGCAATCGCTGTCGAGCGGCGCCATCATGCTGGCGGGGCTGCTCGCTTATGGTCTCGTTCGCAGCCGGGCCGTGCCGGCGCCAGCCGCAAAGGATGTCGATGCGCCCGCCGCCGAACTCCAAGTCCCGCTTGCGCCCGCGGCTGCAAATGCCGGCCTCGATCTTATTGTTCACTAGCCGCTTGCGGCTCGCTCTGGCGGTGCTGGCGCTGATCGTGTCCGCGCTCCTGGCCGCGCCGCTACGCGCCCAAACCTCGTCGGCCGACGATGCGGCTCGGGTGCTCGCCGGCCTGCCGGTCGCGGCAAATTCCCCGCTGGCGCCGCTGACACAGACGCCGTCCTGGCAGCGCCACGCCAAATTCTTCGACCGCGCCTTCGGCGAACTCGAGCAACGCCAACTCTCCAGGATTCGCGTTTGGACCGCAGCCAACCTCGCGGCGCCGCGACCGGCGATGTACTACATGTTCAGCGGTCCGGACTTTCTGTATGCCAATGCGTTCTATCCGGCAGCGACGACCTATGTGCTGAGCGCGCTGGAGCCGGTCGGCAACGTGCCGGATCTGGCGAAGCTGGCTTTTTGAAAGTTGTGAGTGCGTCTGCGAGGGCGCGCCTGGCGGCTTTCGCGAAGGGGACGCGACATCACGATGACGGATCGAACCTACGAGCGGGCCTATCGGGCCGATGATGATGGTCGTACCTCGCCGCAGGGCGCGCCGCGGTCCGACAGCGATCCGTTGGCCGAACTGGCGCGCCTGATCGGTCAGACCGATCCTTTCGGCACCTCTGCGCCGCGCCAAGCTCCGCCGCAAACTCCGGCGCCGTATCCTGCTGCTACCCATTCCCGTGCTACTGATTTTCGCATGAGCCGGCCTGTGCCTCCGGTCCCGGACGACGTCGAAGAAGCTCCGCCGTCGCAACCGTCCTGGCTGCAACGTCGCCGCGAAGCGCCGCGCGACAATGCGCCGATCGAGCCGGACTTCAGCCGGCCGCCATCCTTCGTGAAGGCCGTCGCTCCGCCTGTCGACCAGCAATCGGATATGCGTGCCTATAATCCGGGTCCGATGGATTTTACCCCGTCTGCCGCGCCTGCGAACTATGAGCCGGTGCCTGTGGAGCAGCCGGCACTGGATCTGCGCGAGCCGGTGTTCGATCCGCGTAGTTTCGAAGCGCAGGGTTACGACCCGCGTGCCGCCGCGCCGACGTCGCTCGAGCCCAATCGCTACGACGAGGCGCTGTTCGGCGAACTGCCGCCGGAGCCTCAGCCCGGCTACTACACCGATCAGCAATATGGCTATGACGACGGCTACGCCGACGAGGCGCCGGCGGCGAAGCCGCGGCGCAGCGGCATGATGACGGTGGTGTCGATCCTGGCATTGGCCGTGGTTGGTACCGGGGGTGCCTTCGCCTATCGTACCTTCGTCGGCGGCCATCGCAGCGGCGAGCCGCCGGTGATCAAGGCTGATACCAGCCCGACCAAGGTCCCCGGACCGGCAGCGGACGGCAAGCCGATCCAGGATCGTCTCGCCAGCAATGGGACCGAGGCGCTAGTGTCGCGTGAAGAGCAGCCCGCCGATCCGTCACAAAGCCAGAACGGTCCGAGGGTTGTGCTGCCGCAGCTCAACCAGAATCCGAACCCGCCCGGCGTCGCCAGCACGTCGCCATCGGCCCGGCCGGTGTTCCCGCCGCCGCAGACGACGGCTTCGGCCGACGAACCGCGCCGTATCAAGACCTTTAGCATTCACCCCGATCAGGCTGATCCAGCAGCCGAACCGGTCGGCCGCACGCCGCCGGCGACGCGTCCGGCGAGCCGCGCCCCGGCGCCGGCTGCCGCTGCGCCGGCCCAGCCCGTGGTTCAGGCCCGGCGAGGCCGCTCGGTCGAGGACGCCAATGCGTCGGCTGGCAATGCGCCGATGTCGTTGTCTCCTGACGCCGACGCGCCTCGCCAGACGAACCAGCGTGTTGCAGCCCTGACGCCGGCGGAGTCGGCGGGCGGTGGCAATTATCTGGTGCAGGTGTCGTCACAGCTCAGCGAATCCGAAGCCAAATCCTCGTATCGGGTTCTGCAGGGCAAGTTCCCGTCGGTGCTGGGTTCGCGCTCGCCGGTGATCAAGCGGGCCGATGTCGGGGGCAAGACCGTCTACCGGGCAATGGTCGGCCCATTTTCGGCTTCTTCCGAAGCGCAGCAGTTCTGCGGCAGCCTGAAAAGTGCTGGCGGACAGTGCTTCGTCCAGAGGAATTAACGGCCGTTTCCTTGACCCTGGAGGCGCGCGCGGCCTAAACGGCCTAGATGCAGCCGCGCGCCTTCATCACCGGTATTTCCGGACTTGAGCTCACCACCGACGAACGCGCTTTCCTGCGTGAAACGCGGCCGTGGGGCTTCATCCTGTTCAAGCGCAATGTCGAAAATCCGGCGCAGGTTGCTCGCCTGGTTCAAGAATTGCGCGCGGCGGTCAATCGGCCCGACGCTCCGGTGCTGATCGATCAGGAGGGCGGCCGGGTGCAGCGGCTCGGTCCGCCGCATTGGCCCGCCTATCCGTCGGGCGCGGTTTTCTCCGCGTTGTACGACGAGGAGGCGGACGCCGGCCTTACCGCCGCGCGCCTCAGCGCCCGCCTGATTGCCGCCGATCTCGCCGACCTCGGCATTACCGTCGATTGCTTGCCGCTGGCCGATGTGCCGGTGGAGGGCGCCGACGCGGTGATCGGCGATCGCGCCTACGGCACGACCCCCGACAAGGTCGCGGCGATCGCCCGCGCGGTCACGCAGGGACTGGAGCAGGGCGGCGTTCTGCCCGTTCTCAAACATATCCCCGGACACGGCCGCGCCACGGCGGACAGCCATCATCGCCTGCCGACGGTGGATACGCCGCGCGAGGACCTCGAACGCAGCGATTTCGCGGCATTTCGGCCGCTCGCCGACCTGCCGATGGCGATGACTGCACATGTTGTGTTTAGCGCGATCGACCCGGCCCAACCGGCGACCACTTCTGCGACAATGATCGCTCGGGTGATTCGCGACGGAATCGGGTTCCAAGGTTTGCTGATGAGTGACGACGTTTCGATGAACGCGCTGGCTGGGACGATTGCGGAGCGGACTGCCGCCAGCGTCAAAGCCGGCTGCGACGTCGTCCTGCATTGCAACGGCAAGCTCGACGAGATGCGGCAGGTTGCGGCCGAAGTGCCGGAGCTGGCGGGCGAGGCTCTGGCGCGGGCCGAGGCGGCCCTGGCGTCGCGCCGACCGCCGCAGGCGTTCGATCGTGTTGCCGCCCGCGCCGAACTCGACGCTTTGACCGCGCGCGTAAGGACAGGCGCATGACTGCGGAAATTCTCCAATTCGAGACCGGCCGCCCGACGGCGCCGATCGAGCAGGACGACGACGCGCTGGTCGTCGACGTCGAGGGCTATGAAGGTCCGCTCGATCTGCTGCTCGCGTTGGCGCGGCAGCAGAAGGTCGATCTGCACAAGATCTCGATCCTGGCGCTGGCCGATCAGTACCTCTTGTTCATCGAAGAGGCGCGCAAGAT
Source organism: Rhodopseudomonas sp. B29 (assembly GCF_000333455.1). Lineage (GTDB taxonomy): Bacteria > Pseudomonadota > Alphaproteobacteria > Rhizobiales > Xanthobacteraceae > Rhodopseudomonas. Next base: position 2,008 of record NZ_BADD01000260.1, on the reverse strand, counting down.
CCGCCTCGAGCTCGCCGCCGACTATCTGGTGATGGCGGCGTGGCTGGCGTTCCTGAAGTCGCGGCTGTTGCTGCCCGAGCCGCCCGCTCAGGAGGGCCCGAGCGCCGAGGAGATGGCGACCGCGCTGGCCAACCGGCTGCGCCGGCTGGAGGCGATCCGCGAGGCCGCCAATGCGCTGATGACGCGCCCGCAATTGCAGCGCGACATCTTTCCGCGCGGCGCCGCCGAGGCCATCGACGAGATCCGCCATCCGAAATTCACCGCGACGCTGTACGACCTGCTCAGTGCCTACGCGACCCAGCGTCAGGCCCGTGTTCTCACCACCGTGCATCTGGCCCGCCGCACCGTCTGGTCGCTGGCCGAAGCGCGTGCATCGTTGGAACGGCTTGTCGGCCTGGCCGAGGACTGGGGCCGGCTCGACGAATATCTGCTGCAGTATGTCGCCGATCCGGCGCAGCGCGCCACCGCGCTGGCGTCGAGCTTCGCCGCGGCGCTGGAACTGGTGCGCGAAGGTCAGGTCGAACTGCATCAGTCGCAGCCTCTGGCGCCCTTGTATTTTCGTAAGCGACCGCCGTCTCCCGCGATGGAAGCGGTGGCCGTGCCGGATACTCCGGCAAATTAGTTGAAGGAGAGCAGCCATGGCCAGTCTGGCGGAGAAGCGCATCGTGCAGTTCGATGAAGAATTCGAGCACGACGACGTGAGCACCGAGCAGCAGCCGCAAGCGCGGCCCGAGGAGCTGCGCCTGCTCGAAGCCTTGCTGTTCGCGTCGCCGGAGCCGCTCGACCAGGCGGCGCTGGCCAAGCGCATGCCGGAAGGTGTCGACGTCAAGGTCGCGCTGAAGCAGCTGCAGGACGACTACGCCCATCGGGGCGTCAATCTCGTCCGCGTCGCGAACAAATGGACGTTCCGAACCGCCGGCGATCTCGCCTGGCTGATGACGCGCGAGACCACCGAGACCAAGAAACTCTCACGCGCCGCGATCGAGATGCTGGCGATCATCGCCTATCACCAGCCGATCACCCGCGCCGAGATCGAAGAGATTCGCGGCGTCGTCACCTCGAAGGGCACGCTCGACGTGCTGCTCGAGACCGGCTGGATCAAGCCGCGCGGCCGCCGCAAGACGCCGGGCCGGCCGCTGACCTTCGGTACTACCGACGCGTTCCTGTCGCAGTTCAATCTCGAAGCGCTGAACGACCTGCCGGGGCTCGATGAGCTCAAGGGCGCCGGCCTGCTCGACACCCGCCTGCCGACCGGCTTCAGCGTGCCGACGCCGTCCGACGATCCGGCGCTGCGCGAGGACGAGGATCCGCTGGAGCCCGGCGACATCGATCTGGCGCTGGCGCCGCAGGCCGATCCGGAGACCGAGGCAGAGGCTGCGGCTTCCGACGCCGAGCAGACGACGGAGGCCGAGGTTCAGGCCGCTTCGGTCGGCACCATTGAGGCCGGTGAAAGCGAAGCCGCCGCGCACGAGGTGTCGGACGTCGAGGTCGGGTTTGTCGAGACGGTCGAGGCCGAGTTCGTCGAAGCTGACGTCAGCGAGGCGGAATTCGCCGAGCCCGAAGCCGAGACCGAAGCCGCCGGAACTGATTTCGCCGAAGCCGACGAATCGGACAACGAGATTGAAGCTGAAGAGGAGCCGGCCGACGACGTCGTCGCTGAGCAGGACGAGCCGGAGCAGGCCAGCGCGGCCGAGGTCGAGGCGGAGCTGTCCGAGCCCGAGGCGGCCGAGCTTCCCGACGCCGGCGATGCAGAATCGGCCGAAGCGGCCGACGAGGAACCGTCGCCCGACGAACGCGATCGGGAGTGATTGCCGGCGCGGCCTTTAAGCAAGATGTGGCGCTTGCCGCGCCATCCTGCCGCGATGCCGATCACGACGACGTTCCGGCGGCTTAAATCCTTGTTTTCGGCGGCAGATGCCCCTAGCTTCTCAGATAGGTAGAGGCTGGCGCGCCGGTCGTGTCTTTGGAGATTGCAGATGGGTTCACTCAGTATCTGGCACTGGATCGT
>NZ_BADD01000261.1 GCF_000333455.1 Rhodopseudomonas sp. B29 | reverse complement strand
AACTGAAATTTCACCAGAAAGAGTTCGGCAATCGCAGGAAGACCGGAGTGCATCACGACAGCAGCGCCTGGTCGTGGGAGCAACGGGTGCGTTGGCTGACGTCGAACGCTTACGGCCAGGCCTGCTAGCGCCGAGCCCCGGGCTGCGCCCCGGGGCAGGTAGGGTCAGCCGAGCCGCATCGACAGCTCGACATCGCTAGCGAACGGCACCGAGACGTAGCCGCACGCCGCCGAGCGAACGCGTTCCAGATAATCGGGCGCGTAGTCGGCATTGTCGGCGACGATCAGTGCGCCGGGCGCCAGGCTGGTCTCCAACAGCGCGAGTACATCGGCGTAAAGGGCCTTGGCGCCGTCGAGCAGAACCAGGTCGATTCGTTCCGGGAGATTGGTCCGCAGCGTTTGCAGCGCGTCGCCTTCGCGGAATTCAACGAGGTCGGAGAGGCCGCCGTCCACAAGATTGGCTCGGGCTCGTGCCAGCTTCGAGGGCTCGAACTCGGTGGTGATCAGTCGGCCGCCACCATTGTCGCGGAGCGCCGCGGCGAGGTGCAGTGTCGAGATGCCGAACGAGGTGCCGAATTCTATGATCGACGTGGCGCGGGTGCTGCGTGCCAGCATGTAGAGCAGGGAGCCGGTCTGGCGCGAAACGGCCAGCGGCTGGTCTTTCATGCGGCCGTAGAAGGCGAGGTACTCGGTCTTGCTCCGCATCAGCCGGGCATGATCGCCGATCAGATCGGCCAGCGCCGGATCGTCGGCCGGCGAACGCGCGTCGGCGTCGACGAACAGCCGCGCCAGCAGCGGTGCGAGCGGGGCGGTGGTGAGGGTGGTCATGGTCGTCTCCGGAATTGGCAGGTTGTGTGCGCTGTCTTGCGCGCCCTCCGAAATACGACTAATTAGTCGCATTCGCTATTCGCGTTTCCTGAAAGCGCCCATGGCCGACCGCCTAACTCGTTCCATTTCCTCACGAAAGCAGCCGAAACAGGCGCGCTCCAACGACCTGGTGGCGGCCATCTTGGACGCGGCTGTTCAGGTTCTGATCAAGGAAGGCGCGCCGCGCTTTACCACCGCGCGGGTGGCCGAGAAGGCCGGCGTCAGCATCGGTTCGCTGTATCAGTACTTCCCCAACAAGGCGGCGATCCTGTTCCGGCTGCAGAGCGACGAATGGCGCCAGACCTCGGCGATGCTCGCGGAGATTCTCGACGACCGAAGCGATCCGCCGCTCGTGCGACTGCGCCGGCTGGTGCACGCCTTCATCAAATCGGAGTGCGACGAGGCCGCGGTGCGCGGCGCGCTCGACGATGCCGCGCCGCTGTATCGCGACGCGCCCGAAGCCCGCACCGCGCGTGCCGAGGCGGATCGCAGCATCGATGCGTTCATGCGCGAAGCGCTGCCGGACGCACCGGAGTCCAGCCGCGCGCTGGCGAGCGAGCTGATCACCACCACGCTCAGCGCCGTCGGCAAGGAATTTTCCGCCACACCGCGAAATTCCGAGGCGATTGCTGCGTATGCGGATGCGCTGGCCGACATGCTGTGCGCTTATCTGCAAAATCTGGCGCGGCGCGGCTGACTGCGGCGGATGTCGCGGACGGGGCGGCGAGGCGATCGCCGTCCGCGAGCCACCGCGATATTTCGCGCCGCGAACGTTTGATCGCCGGGTCGGGTGGTGTCGTTCTCCGCGGAAATGTTTGCGTGCATTCCGGAATCTGTGCGCCGACGGCTTGATTAGTTTGTAGTTATGCGCGTGATGGTGGCTGGCCGACGCGATGGCGGCGGTTCGACGATGTCGTCCCATCCAACTGTTTAAACCAGACCTCGAACTGTGCATTCCGGCGCGTTCAGCCACGGCGCCCGAGTCGAGGGCTTTGTTCCCGAGCAAGGCCGAAAATTCGTGCGCATCGGCGCTTTCGCTCACCGGAACAAAATGCCGCACCTCCTCATTTGATAGCTACTACAAACTATCAGATGGAGGCTGACATGAAGAAAGCTTTGCTAGCCGCTGCGATGTTCGCGTCGGTCGCCGCGCCCGCTGTGGCGGACGAAGTCGGCGTGCGCGTCGGTCCGGTCGGCGCCGGCGTGACGGTCGGTGAATCTCCGACCTATCGCGAGCGCGACGTCGACCACACCACGGTCATCCGTGAACGCGAGCCGTCCGAGCGCACGACCGTGATCAAAAAGGAAGACGAGTTCGGCAATCGCAGTAAGACCGTGATCCATCACGAGAATGACTAATACAGAAAGCCCCGGCGAAGTCGCCGGGGCGTTTTTCTGGTCAGGTGGGCAGGAGCCTGCCGACAGGCGTCGCCGGCGCGTGGCCGCACATCAGGGCTCCCAACCCATTTTTTACGGATGAAGCGCTAGGGAGGGCTGCGGCGATGTTGCCGCCGGAGCGGAGCGCTGAAGCCGATGAACATTCGATCGTTGTTGACGGCTCTGGCCGTGTCATTGGCCCTGGCCGGGACTAAGCCTGCAAGCGCTCAGCAGCAGTCCGATGTCGTCCAGGTCAGCTCGGGCGTTCAATACGAACTGATCGGGCGCTGGGACGTCGCCAAGCTCGACCAGATCCTGACCTCCAATACGCCGAAATTCGCAGGAATCCCATTCTCCACCACGCCGGCCAAAAACGCAGTGCGGCTCTATCGCATCACCTACCAGTCGGTGGTGCCCGAGAAGGCCAACAAGCCGATCACCGCGACGGGGCTGCTGGCGATCCCCGAGGTGGATACCAAGGCGTTACCGCTGGTATCGTATCAGCACGGCACGGTCTACGGCAAACAGGAGGTGCCGTCGTTTCCGGATCAGTCGCCGGAGACGCAGCTGATGCTGGCTCAGTTCGCCGGGCAGGGCTATCTGATGATCGGCGCCGATTATTTCGGCATGGGCAACTCCACCGAGCCTGAGGGCTACATGGTGAAGCACAGCCATCAACAGGCCACGGGCGATATGCTGGCGGCGAGCCGCGCCGTGCTGGCCGCCATGAAGCTCGACGTCACCAAGCTGTTCCTCGCCGGCTGGTCGCAGGGCGGCTTCGTCACCATGGCGATGCTGGAAAAGCTCGAGCACGACGGCATCAAGGTCGACGCCGCCGCCACCGCCAGCGCACCGCTCGACGTCTTCGTCGCGCTCAGCGGCTTTCTGGATTTCCCGCGGAAGAACGACGCGAGCTGGACCACCACGCTGTTCATCCTGTCGGCCTTTTCGTTCGAGAACTACTACGGCGTGCCGGGCCTGGCGCAGTCGCTGATCACCGACAAATACTACGATGTGTCGCGGAAGGCTTATCTGCGTCAGAAAATCGACGCCGCCGACATTCCCACCGATCTGCACGCGCTGATCCGTCCGGACTATTTCGACCCGCAATATTTCGCCGACTCGGCCTATGGCCGCCTCGTCGCCCAGACCAATGCCTATCGTTGGGTCATCAAGACGCCGGTGCGAAATTATTACGGCGAAAGCGACGAGGCGATCGCGACCGGGCTCGGCCGGCTGGCGATGACCTATCAACAGGCGATCGGCGCCGGCAACGACAAGGTCGAGGCCGTCTCCACCGGCCCAACCAGCCACCGCGGCACCTTCGTCACCGCCGTGCCGCAGTGGAAGAGCTGGTTCGACGGGATGAAGTAGGACAGTGGCCCGTAGCCCGCATAAGCGAAGCGCCATGCGGAATCACGCTCACCACAACTACCGCGCATATGCGTCCCGGATTGCGCTCCGCTCCATCCGCGCTACGCGCTACATCTCGCAGGAGTGCGCTACTGCGACGCCATCCGCACCAGCGCCGGCGTCTCGGCCATCTTGCCGATCACCTGCTGTATCGGATTGCGCGTCCAAGCCATGGTGACGTAGTCGCGATGGCTGACGCCGGCGGGCGTTTCGACGAAGATCACGCTGCCGGGGCGGAGCCGGCGGTCGAAGTCGTCGGCGACGCGGATGTCCTTGTCGCGCAGCATGCGGATCAGCTCTGCGTCGTGACGCTTGGTGCCCCGCGTATAGGCGCTGACAAAGAAAGCGCTGCGATGCCCCTCGATCCAGTCGGCGAATTTGTCGAGCTCGCCGTACAGCGCATCGAGTAGCACGACGCCGCGGATCCGCTCGCTGGCGCCGCCGATGGCGAGGCTGTAGGCGGCTGGAACGAAGCCGCCGCTATAGGCGACGATCACCACCGGCATTGCGGCGAACTTCCTGGCCGCGCCGGGATCGCCCGACAGCTGCGCCAGATGATCGGCGGACTCGGCGAGGAAGCGCTTCAGCGCGCCCGGCTGCCAGAACTTGCCGGCGGACGAATCGTGGGCATCGACCGCGAGCTGCGGCGCGAGCAGCACCGCGTTGGCTCCAGACTCGCTGATCTGCCGCGGCACCAGCTGGCGGTCGCGGACGTCGCGCTCCAGCGTCGCGCCGTTACCATGGAAGAACACCACGATCACGCCGGGCTTGTCGATGTCGAAGCCGCGCGGGATGTGCATCAGCACGCGATTGTCGCTGAAGGTCTCGGCCTGCCAGTACACCCGGCCGCCGAGGCTGCGATGGCCACGCCGGCTGCCGTCAGAGACGTCGAGGAAGGGCTCGTCGGTGCGCGGATTGTTGCCGGTATAGGGGAAGGCGGAATTCTTCAGCCCGACCAGCGTGGTGAGATCGTCGCGGGCGGGCGCGGTGCTCAGTTGAGGGCCGAGCGATGCGAGCTGGGCGCTGCGACCGAAGCGCTCGGTGGTTGTCATGATCCGCT
>NZ_BADD01000262.1 GCF_000333455.1 Rhodopseudomonas sp. B29 | reverse complement strand
TTGTCACTTGCGCTACCGGCATTGTCATTACTTTGTAGTTGCGTCGCGATTCCGGGAATCGCCACGGATTTTCAATTCCCCTCTCAGGAGATACTTCGATACACGGTCTGCGAGTTGCGCGCCGCGTACCGGGAGCTCGACGACAAGAATCGTTTTCCTTACTTCCACGCCGAGAACTACGCGATCAAGATCACGCTTCAGCCCAAAACCGACCAGGAGTTCGATCTGAAGGCCGGGCTGACGGGTAAGAGCACGACTGTGACGTCCCGCTACAGCACCGCTTGGCTCGCCGGAATCTTCGCCGGCGGCGGAGCGCCGGGGGCGGGTGTCGACATCCGCGGTCACCAGGACGGCTCGGTCACCTTTGTAACGCGCTCGAGCGCGCTGCTGTCGGACTCTCTGGTGCTCGACTGCGACGACAACTGGTCGCGAGCGAAACACGCTCTGGCTCAGAACTTGGGCATCCGCTCCTGGTTGTTGCGCTCGTCACTGGCTTCTCAGAACGACCTTCAGCAAGTCACTGGCGTCGACTCTCACGCGTTTACGGCGGAAATCTTCGTTAAGTTCGACGCGGCCGGTCAGTTCACCTACCTGTTTCCCTTCGGGACGGAATTCCTGTCTGCGGGAGGTCAGTACTTCACCGACCAATTCCTGCAGATCGTGATTACGACCGATCCACCGAAGAAGCCGCTGGCGGTGAGAACCTTGCCGGGAACCATCCAGCAGGGCCGCTTCAGGAGCGCTGTGCCGGGCAGCAGCGACGTATCGCCCGAGGCTCGCACACGGCTCGATTTGCTCCAGCTTCAACCAACGCTTGGAAATCTGCAGGTGCGGGTGACGCAATAGCGCGAGCCGGGGGCGACGATGCACTACATTCTGTTTATGATTTTGCTGATCACTCCGCCCGGACAGTCGATTCCGAAGGCAAAGCGGGCATACACGCTGGCAAAC
>NZ_BADD01000263.1 GCF_000333455.1 Rhodopseudomonas sp. B29 | reverse complement strand
GGCACCACCACGCTGGCCGGCGCCAGCCGCAGCGAGCGGTTGACGCAGAGCAGGCCGACCGCCGACACGCTGCCGGTCAGGGCAAACCACACGAGATCAGCAGGCGCCGGCGTCACCCAGCCGGACGACTGCGTCATCAGCACGACACCCAGCACAGCCGTGCCGACGAATTGCTGAGAAGCCAGCACGGTGTCGGCCGTGCCGCGCAAAAAGCGGGTCAGCAGCAACAGCGCCGCGAACAACACGCTGGCCAGGATCGCGATCAGCGCCGGCCAGGTCGCGGTCTGCGCCGACGGCTGCAGCGCGACCAGCACGCCGATGAAGCCGATCAGGATCGCGATGCTACGCGTCCGGTCGAAGGTTTCGCCGAGCAACACCGAAGCGCCGACGGCGACGAACAGCGAAGACGCGAGATAGAAGGTGACGACGTCGGCCAGCGGCAGATAGGCCGTGGCGAGGTAGAACACCGCGACTTCTCCGGCCGCAACCAATGTCCGCGCCAGCTGCAGGCCCGGCCGCTCCAACTGCAGAAATGCCGCTCGCTGCCGCCAGATCAACGGCGACAGCACCACCAGCCCGGCGAACGCCCGCAACAGCAACAGTTGTCCGACCGTATAGCTCGCCACCATCTTCTTGCCGGCGGCATCGGCGAAGGCGAACGCCAGCATAGCCACCAGCATCAACATTATGCCGGCGAAGCGCGCCCGGGGCGGGTCGTCAGCCAAGGAGATCTTGCCGCTCAATGTGGTCTACCTGTCCCATCGCCGCTGCAGACGCAGTGGCCGCGCGCAGCATCGCGTGACTGGCGTCCCGGCGAAATGCTCCGTTCGCCGGATCAGGCCACTGGCGGGCTTGCCTCCGGCACCCGGCCGAGCTTGCGTTCGCGAAGGAAGATATAGAGCCCGGCGCCGACGATGATGGCGGCGCCGATCAGCGTGGCCGCCGACGGCAGATCGCCGAACACCAGATAGCCGAACGCCACCGCCCAGATGATCATCGTGTACTGATACGGCACCACGACGCTGGCCGGCGCCAGCTTGAGCGCGCGGTTGACGCACAATAGCGCCATCACCGAGACGCCGCCGGCGAGACAGAACAGCGCAATGTCGCGAGCGCTCGGCATCACCCAGCCGAACGATGCGACGGCTGCACCAAACAGCATGGTGCCGAAGAACTGTGTCGACGCCAGCACCGTATCGGGCGTGCCGCGCAACAGGCGCGTCGTCAGCATCAACCCGGAAAACGACAGGCTGCCGCACAGCGCGATCAAGGCCGGCCAGGTCATCGTCTGCGACGACGGCTGCAAGGCGATCAGCACGCCGGCAAAGCCGACCGCGATCGCGCTCCAGCGCCGCCAGCCGACCTGCTCGCGGAGAATCAGCGCCGACCCGGCGGTGACGAAGATCGGCACCGCCAGATAGTAGGTGATGACATCGGCGAGCGGCAGATACACGGTCGCTAGAAAGAAGCCGGCGACGTCGATGGTCGAGAACAGGACCCGCAGCAGCTGCAGCCACGGCCGCTCCAGCCGCAGGAAGTCGCCGCGATGACGCCAGATGGACGGCGACAACAGCGTCAATGCCGCGCCGTTACGCAAAAGCAGCAATTGGCCGACCGAATAGGTCGCCACCAGGAACTTGCCTATGGCGTCGCCGAGCGAAAACATCCCGATGCCGACCAGCATCAGCGTGACGCCGGCCAGACGCGCGGAGCGTGGATCGGCGGGAATGGAAAGACGCGAGAACATCCCTATCTGGGCCTGAAGCGGACGAGTGAAACTGGGAGGACGGGCTGGCGGTGCGCGCCGTGGGGCGCCGGCCGGTGCAGGAAGAGCTTGGAATTGCGGGCTTTTCGCGGCCTGCGCGCGATCACCGCACTTGCTGCCGACACCCCCCTGCGATACGGATGAGCCATGAAATTCCTCGATGAAGCCAAGGTGTATATCCGCTCCGGCGACGGCGGGAACGGCTGCGTGGCGTTTCGCCGCGAGAAGTTCATCGAGTTCGGTGGGCCCAACGGCGGCAATGGCGGCCGCGGCGGCGACATCGTGGTCGAGGCCGCCGACGGCCTCAACACCCTGATCGACTATCGCTACCAGCAGCACTTCAAGGCGCCGAAGGGCGTCAACGGCATGGGCAGCGACCGCCACGGCGCCAACGGCAAAGACATCGTCATGAAGGTGCCGGTCGGCACCCAAATTTTCGACGAAGACAAAGAGACGCTGTTGCACGACTTCACCAAAGTCGGCGAGCGCTTCGTGCTGGCCAAGGGCGGCAATGGCGGCTTCGGCAACGCGCATTTCAAGTCGTCGACCAATCGCGCGCCGCGCCACGCCAATCCGGGCCAGCCGGGCGAAGAACGCTGGATCTGGCTACGGCTGAAACTGATCGCCGATGCGGGTCTGGTCGGGCTGCCGAACGCCGGCAAGTCGACTTTCCTGTCCAAGGTCAGTGCGGCGAAGCCCAAGATCGCCGACTATCCGTTCACGACGCTGCATCCGCAACTCGGCGTCGTGAACAGCGACGGCCGCGAATTCGTGCTCGCCGATATTCCCGGCCTGATCGAGGGCGCGCACGAAGGCGCCGGCCTCGGTGATCGTTTCCTCGGCCACATCGAGCGCTGCCGCGTGCTGCTCCACCTCATCGACGCGACCTGCGAGCACGCCGGCAAGGCCTACAAGACCGTGCGCGGCGAACTCGAAGCCTATGCGGACACGCTGGCCGACAAGATCGAGATCGTGGCGCTGAACAAGATCGACGCGGTCGAACCGGACGAACTGAAGAAGCAGAAGGACCGGCTGAAGCGCGCGGCGAAGAAGACACCGCTGCTGCTGTCCGGCGTCACCGGCCAAGGCGTGCCGGAAGCGCTGCGCGCGCTCGCTGCGGTGATCGGCGAGGCGCCGGTGTCCGACAAGGCCAAAAGCGGGAGCGAGAGCCCCGCCGACGCCGAGCCGTGGGCGCCGCAGGACGCCTGAGCGCGTCTCGATTCCTCTTAAACCTATCCCAGTCATTGCGAGCAAAGCGAAGCAATCCAGAAGCTCCGTGCACTGCGCTGGATTGCTTCGTCGCTGCGCTCCTCGCAATGACGGAGCGGATGCTGTCGTCGTCGATACTTGTGTTCGCGTCCCCGATGACGCAGCATCCGCATCCCATCACCAATCAAGAAAATGCCGGGCATGGAAAAACCCAAGAACGTCCTTTGGATCATGTGCGATCAGCTTCGCTATGATTACCTCGGATGCAGCGGGCACCCGACGCTGAAGACGCCTAACATCGATGCACTCGCCGCCCGCGGCGTCCGTTTCAGCAACGCCTACGTGCAGTCGCCGATCTGCGGCCCGTCGCGGATGTCGTTCTACACCGGCCGCTACATGCGCTCGCACGGCTCGCACTGGAACGGCTGGCCGCTACGCGTCGGCGAGCCGACGCTGGGCGATCACCTCAAGCAAATCGGCGTCCGCAACGTGCTGGTCGGCAAGACTCACATGGCGGCCGACGTCGAAGGATTGAAGCAACTCGGCATCCCGCCGGACTCGATCATCGGCGTGCATGTCTCGCAATGCGGCTTCGAACCCTATGAGCGCGACGACGGCCTGCATCCGACCGGCAAGCCGCGCCCGCGCTACGACGCTTACTTGCGTGAACACGGCTATGAGGCCGAGAACCCCTGGGAGCATTGGGCCAACTCCGGCGCCGACGACGACGGCGATTTGCAGAACGGCTGGCTGCTGGTGCATGCCGACAAGGCGGCACGCATTCCCGACGAGCACTCCGAGACACCCTATATGACGCGGCGGGCGATGGACTTTATCACCGAGGCGGCGGACGATCCGCGGCCGTGGTGCCTGCATTTGTCCTACATCAAGCCGCACTGGCCCTATATCGCGCCCGAGCCCTACGCCTCGATGTACTCACCCGCCGACATGATCCCGGTGGTGCGCTCCGAGCAGGAGCGGCAGGAGGCGCACCCGGTGTTCGCCGCCTACATGAACATGCGCTACTCGCGCAACATGGCGCGCGACGGCGCCCGCGAGAAGGTGATCCCGACCTATATGGGACTGATCAAGCAGATCGACGATCAGCTCGGCGTGCTGATGAAATTTCTGGAAGAGAAGAACCTGCTCGACTCGACCATGATCGTGTTCACCTCCGATCACGGCGACTATCTCGGCGATCACTGGATGGGCGAAAAGGACCTGTTCCACGATTGCTCGGCGAAAGTGCCGCTGATCGTGGTCGATCCGTCGCGCGAGGCCGATGCGACGCGTGGCAGCGTCAACGACGCGCTGGTCGAGGCGATCGATCTGGCGCCGACCTTCGTCGATTACTTCGGCGCGCCGCCGCCGCGCCACATCCTCGAAGGCCGCTCGCTACTGCCCTGGCTGCGCGGCGAGACGCCGGCGTGGCGCAAAGTGGCACTGTCGGAATACGACTATTCGATGCAGGACGTCCGGCTGATGCTGGGTCAGCCGATCGAGCGCTGCCGCCTGTTCATGGTGTTCGACGGCCGCTGGAAAATGGTCCACGCCTCCGGCTTCCGGCCGATGCTGTACGATCTTCGCAGCGATCCGGACGAGCTGATCGACCGCGGCACCGATCCGGAATGTGCGGAGGTGATCGCGCGGCTGCAGGCCGAATTGTTCGACTGGGCGCTGCATCCCAACAATCACATCACCACGCCCAACGCCAAGATCGCCGCCTATGCGGACAATCAGCTCCAGGTCAAGAACGGCGTGCTGATTGGCATCTGGGACGAAACCGAACTCGCCGCGATCTATAAGCGGATCGGCATCTGAGGCGGCTGCGTAGGCACGACCATCGATTGGCGCGCGTTCGGAACAACGCTTTGCCGAGCGGGTTGAGCGACGACCTACTCCCGGAGATCGCGATGCCCTTTGTCGACGCCAAGGACGGCACCAAGCTGCACGTGAAGGACGCCGGAACAGGGCGTCCCGTGGTGTTGATTCACGGCTGGCCCTTGACCGGCGACATGTTCGAGTATCAGACGGTGGCGCTGCTCGAGGCCGGTTACCGTGTCGTCACCTACGATCGGCGCGGCTTCGGACAGTCAGGCCATCCCGCCACCGGTTACGACTACGATACATTCGCGGACGACCTCGCTGCGGTACTCGATAAGCTCGAGCTGGAGCAGGCCACGCTGGTCGGCTTCTCGATGGGCGGCGGCGAAGTCGCCCGTTATCTCTCGCGGCACGGTACCAAGCGCATCGCCAAGGTCGCATTGGTCGCATCGGTGGTGGCTTATCTGCTGAAGGACAACACCAATCCTGACGGCGTCGATCTCTCGGCGTTCGACGACATGAAAGCGCAGATCCGGCAAGACCGGTTCGCGTTCCTGCAGAGCTTCGCCAAGATGTTCTACGGCGTCGGCTGGGTCACCAGCCCGGTCAGCCAGGGCCTGCTCGACTGGACATTCGTGCTGGCGGTGATGGCGAGCCCGATGGCGACGCTGCGCTGCGTCGATGCCTTCGGCAAGACCGATTTCCGACCCGACCTGAAGGCGTTCACCGTGCCGACGCTGATCATCCATGGCACCGCCGACAAGACCGTTCCGATCGACCCGTCGGCGCGTGCGGCCGCCAAGGGCATTGGCGGCGCCAAGTTGATCGAGTACGAGGGCGAGCCGCACGGCCTCTTCGCCACCGCCCCGGACCGCCTCAACACAGACTTGATCCAGTTCGTCGGCTGACGACGAGTTGCACTGGATGCCGGCGACCGCCGATCCTCCGACCGTGACGGCGTGCCGGGCAATCGCAGCCCCGGCCGCCTTGGAACCGAATCGCCTCACTAACTCTTTTCAGCAGCGACAGCGCGCAACGATTGCGTGCTACCAAATCGCCACGCAGAGAGAGTATCAGTGGGTCAAATGTCCATGAAGGCCGGCCAGTCTCCTCATCGCCGTCGCGCCATCGTCGCCATCCCCGCCTATAACGAAGCCCAACGCATCCGGCGTTGCCTGTCGGCGCTGGGGATGCAGCGCGACGAGGCCGGGGCTCCGGTCCGCGCCGGCGCATTCGAGATTCTGATCTTCGCCAATAATTGCACCGACGCCACCGCCGAAGCGGTGCGCGAGTTCGCCCCGCTGGTGCCGCATCCGGTGGTGGTGATCGAGGCGACGCTGCCACCGGGCCAACTGTCCGCGGGCGCGGCTCGCAAGCAGGCCATGGACCTTGCTGCGGCGCGGCTGATCGAGCGCGGCGACGGCGACGGCTTAATTCTCACCACCGACGCCGACAGCTGCGTGTCACCGACCTGGTTCGCCGCAACGATGCGCGAGATGCAGAACGGCGTCGATTGCGTCGCCGGCTATATTGATGCCGAGCCGCTGGAGATTATCGGTCTCGGCAGCACGTTCCTTGCCCGCGGCCGCCTCGAAGACACGTATTTGCGGCTGCTGGCCGAGATCGACGCGCGTTGCGACCCGCGCGCGCACGATCCCTGGCCGAACCATCGGGTCTCGTCCGGCGCCAGCCTGGCGCTGACGCTGACTTCGTATCAGGCGATCGGCGGCCTGCCGCCGCGACCGGTCGGCGAAGATTCCGCACTTACCGCGGCGCTGGAGCGCGCCGGCTTCAAGGTGCGCCATTCGATGGCGGTGTCAGTGCTGACCTCGTGCCAGCTCGACGGCCGCGCCCAAGGCGGCGCCGCCGATACGATGCGGCTCCGTCATGAGCAGGCCGACGCGCCGTGCGATGACGATCTCGAGCCCGCGCTGCAGGCGACACGGCGTTCGATCTATTGCGGCCATCTGCGACGCATATTGGCGGACCAAAGGACGAACCGTGCCTTGCCGCGCGGCTGGCGGGTGTCGAAGGATGCGATGCGCTTACTTGCCGACCCCGGCATGACGTTCGACGAGGCCTGGCAGCGAATCAGCCGCGACAGTCCGGCCTTGCAGCGCGGCGCGCCGCTGCGTCCGTCCGATCTGCCGCGGCAGGTCGCGATCGCCAAGATGATCCTGCATCAGCTTCGCCGCCCGGTCAGCGCCCAGACAATCGCTCCAGCCGATACACCGCGTCCTTCA
>NZ_BADD01000264.1 GCF_000333455.1 Rhodopseudomonas sp. B29 | reverse complement strand
CGGCGCACCTCTGCCGCAGCCTTTGCAGGAGCGGCTCGGCGAAACGCTGGCTCAGTATCGGATCGCCGCCACCGGTTATCTCACCGCGGTCGCCACCGCGTTGCGCAGCCGGCACGATGCGCCGCCGCTGGCGCCGGTGCCCGAAGCGCTTGCCGCCTATGCGGCGGCGGTCGCGGCGGTGCGGCGCGACGGTGCGACCCGGCAATTGTCCGGCGAGCAGGCGGAGCGCTTCTTCGCGCTCGGTTTCGCTTTCGAGCAGATGAACCGCAACTTCCGCGACCTCGACCGGCGCGTGGTGGAATGGACCAAGCCGGATGGCCCTTCAGTCCCGGTTGAGGAGCCGTCAGAGCGTTAGACGCGCCTCCGGGGGTGTGGATCAGCCCACTTCAACACCAGCTCAACGCATCCTGGCTGCTGCACCTGTACGTCATATTTCTAGGAACATTCGCGGGTGGCTGAGTTTAACTTGACTTCGGATTCGAAGCCGATTCAGAGTGATTCTCGAATTTGATTTCAGGGTGGCTGTGATGGAATTCCTAGGCGCAACCAAGCTTTCAGAGGTCACCGCTCCAAAGGGTACCGGCAATCGAGTCAACACGCATGTTGTTTCGAAGCCGCGCGAACGTGATCCAGATTTCGAGGCTATGAATCGCGTGATAAGAGGTGGAGACTTCAAAAAGGATTCACCCGATGAGCGCCGAGAGATTTCCCAGAAGCGCTGAGCTGCCGTCGCAATCGCCACTCTTTTGGGTAGAGCAGAAGGATCGCTACCTACGTCAACTCCTAATCCGCGATCTTGAGGAGCTGACGAAGAGACGGCTTGTCGTATATTTTACCAATCGATTTGAGAACGTCCAAATCGACTCCGGTGACTGCGCTCTGATGGCCGAGTTGCTAGGGGATGTCGACGGGAAACCAGTCGATCTTCTTCTTGAGACGGTCGGCGGTATGACCGATGCGACGGAAGGGTTGATATCTCTCATCCGCAACTTGGTTTCCGACCTCAGAGTGATTGTAGTTAATGCAGCGAAAAGTAATGGCACGCTGCTTGGGTTGGCTGCAAAGTCAATCGTCATGGGACCAACTTCGGAATTGGGGCCGATCGAACCCCTTGTGCAGGGTATCCCGTGTTCGGTTCTTGAGCAGCCGCAGATTGAGCAGCAGAATTTTCCATTGCATATGTATGGCAAGTACGCGCTCCAGCAGACGCGCACTCTAGCTAAGACGCTTCTTTCGGACGGAATGATGAAAGGGCGTTCGGCGCAGGACGTCGAGACAGCAGTGGCGAAGCTCTCCTCACGTGACACGTACTTCTCTCACGGTTCTGTCATTGATCATAAAGAGGCTGCGGCGCTAGGCCTGACGATAGAATACCTCGGGCCGGACGATCCTGTATGGCAGCGACTATGGCTTCTGCTGTGCATGTACGAGCACGATTGCAGAAGAGATCGTTACCTAAAAGTATTCGAAGGAAGGGCGCGGAGTACATCAATCGCGTCACCAGTGAAGCAAAATCCTTGAGACTGTACCATTAGCCGCGCATGCATTGAAGATTCGGACTGCGTAGGACCTTTATGTGGCTAGCCGGCGCAGCATCGCCTGCACCACCAGGCGGTGGAACGGCATGATGGTGGCCAAGTAAGTGCGGCCCAGCAGGTTGTGAGTGCGTACCAGGGTCGATGCCACCACGTGACGACCGGCTGCCGCACCTTCGACATCGATCACCACGCGGAAGTCGAGATGATGATCGTCGAAGCCGGCGACGATCCGCTGCGGCGTCTCGCTGCGCACGGGGAAGATGCCGATACTGTCTCCCGCGGATGCAGCGTCCGGCCGCGGCGTTTTCAGCCCGAAGGGTGTCACCAGTAGATTACGTAGCCGCATCAGCGCATCGATCCAGCGCGGGCCATGCTCGATCATCTGGATCGCGGCTTGACGTGCATCGAGCTGCCTGTCGCCGATGCCGATCCGAAAGGCGTCGACGAATTGCGCACCTGATAGCAGTGCTTCGGCATCGAGCGGCGGCGTGATTTCTTCGACGGGCATGTCGACCATTCCCTACTCGCTGAAGGCGGCAGCCGTTCCGTCCATGTTCTCAGAACTTGAACACCATCACGAACACCGCCGCAACCAGCGGCACGGTGGCGATGATGCCGACCACCAGCCAGACGCGGCCGTCACGGCGATATTGTTCGGGAATGTCGCCGCCCTGGGCGAAGCCGCGGGCCATCCGCGCCTGGCGGATCTGCAGCGGCACCAGCACGCCGAGCCACATGATGCCGGAGACGATGAACAGTGCCTGACCGGCGACCAGCCAGAACGCCGAGAACAGCGGCAGATCTTTGATCAGCGCCATGCCGTAGCCGCCGATGATGATCAGCGCGATGCCGAGCATCGTGAAGATGAAATCCGTGACCGTGACGCCGCGTTGCGCGTGGGCGATGATCTTCGGATCACGGGTGAGATCGGAAAACGCTTTCCAGAACGCCGTGATGGTCACATTGCCGACCAGCACGACGACGCCGACAATGTGGATGAACTTGAAGATGTCGTACATCGGCGATCGGTCACTCTGCGAACGGGAACGCGGGCGGTCGGGGTTGCCGATCGTTCGGGCTCTGTGGGCTGCGCCGGCTGCGCTTGTCAAATCGACCTTGGTCGCTCGCCGCATCTGCCTCGCGAACCGATCACCGGATCCTGATCCGTTTGGTCACGCCGAGCGCTGCGACGAGCCTCAGGGCAAGGAACATTCAAATACCTTTCTGGTTGCCCAGCGTACCTACCAACAGGAGCGGCCCCATGAAGAACACCATCTTTGCTGCGCTCGGCGCAGCGGCAATTGCAGCGCTGGCGATCGGGCCTGCCGCGGCTCAGACCGGCCCGTCGGGTCAGACTTCGACTCAAAGCGGCGACACGATGTCGAACGGCACCGGCGCCGGCATGAACTCGGGAGCCGGCATGAAGTCCGACTCCGGCATGAACTCGGGCATGAGCAAGACCACGACCGGAATGTCCGGCAAGCACACCAGCAAGCACACCAAGAAGAAAACGGGCATGTCCGGCGAAGGCATGAAGTAACGCTTCGGCCGGGAAGTTCTCCAGACTTCCTCCCAGACTGACCTGCGCGTCCTTGGGCGCGCGGGATTTTTTTTGGACCAGCGGTTGCCGCCTCTCCTCGGTTCACGTCTAGTCACGGAACGCGCGGGCATTCGACCGACATCTTCTTTTTTGCAGTGCAGCATCTATATGAGAAGCGCGGCCGGACAGACCAGGAGCGTGCCTTGTCCTTGAAAGATAACGTCGAATTCTTGCGCCAGCTGAACAAGCTGAGCGGTCTGGGCGGGGTGAACGGCGACTGGACAGCGTCAAAGGGCGACAGTCCGCTGATCGAGACGGCCGATTTCGGTGACAACCCCGGCGCGCTGCGCATGCTGTCCTTCGTGCCTGAAGGATTGTCCGGCAAGATTCCGCTGGTGGTCGTGCTGCACGGCTGCACCCAGACGGCAACGGACTATGAGATCGGCGCCGGCTGGTGTGCGCTTGCTCGACGCTACGGCTTTGCCGTCCTGGCGCCGGAGCAGCGCCGCAGCAACAACCCCAATGTCTGCTTCAATTGGTTTTCCTCGGACGACATCCGCCGCGACAGCGGCGAGGCCGGCTCGATCCGCGCCATGGTAGAGGCGATGGCGACCAGCCATCCGATCGACCGGGCCCGCATCTTCGTCACCGGCCTGTCCGCAGGCGGCGCCATGACGGCCGTGATGCTGGCGACCTATCCGGACGTGTTCGCCGGCGGCGCCGTGATCGCCGGCCTGCCGTACGGCGTCGCCCACAATGTCCGCGCCGGGCTCGGCGCCATGCGCCACGCGCCCACGCTGTCGTCGCAGGAACTCGGCGCTCTGGTTCGCCACGCCACGCAGCACAAGGGACCGTGGCCCAAATTGTCGGTGTGGCACGGCAGCGCCGACCGCACCGTCGATCCGCACAATGCCGACGCGCTGGTGCGGCAATGGCTTGATCTGCATGGCTTGACCGAGGCGCCAACGACCAAAGGCAAGGTCGACGGCCAGCGCCGGCTGCAATGGAAAAATTCCAGCGGCGAGATCGTGGTGGAGTCCTACAGCATCGCCGACATGGCACACGGCACGCCGCTCGGCGTTGCCGCCAACGACCATCCGCTCGGCGTCGCCGGTCCTTATCTGCTTGCGGCCGGGATCTCGTCTTCGTACCACATCGCGCAATTCTTCGGTCTGACGAGCCGCGTGCATCAGCCTTGGGCGAAGCCTGCGGCAGACGCAGCTCATCGCTCGGAACCACACCATGCCGAGCATGGAACCGCCCGTGCGAAGCCGCGCAAGGCAGCGACGGATCTGGTCAAAGATGTCGCCTATGCCTTCAAGCGCCGTCCCGACGGTCATCCCGGGTCACACGCTGGCAAGCAAAACCAGCAAAGCGGGCGTGGTCTCGACATTGGCGGTGCGATCAATCGCGCGCTCACCGCCGCCGGGCTGCTCAAATAGCTGGTTCCGCATTGACGGAGCCGCAACGGTTTCCCGATAGTGTCGCAAATGATCGGCTGCGATTCCCGCAGCCTGATCGTGTTGCTGATTGTATCGAATGTTGGATCTCAATCGGCCGCCTCTCTCCGACTTCCTGACCGGCGGCGGCGAAATGGGCGCGCTGATCCGCGCCTATGATTGGAACTCCTCGCTGCTCGGCGCGCCGACCGGATGGCCGCAGAGTCTGCGCACCGCACTCCGCCTCGTGCTCAACAGCAACCACCCGATGTTCATCTGGTGGGGCGACGAACTGATCCAGTTCTACAACGATGCCTATCGTCAGACGATGGGACCGGAACGTCATCCGAGCGCACTCGGTCAGCGCGGCCGCGAGTGCTGGGCCGAGATCTGGGACATCATCGGTCCGCAGATCGATCAGGTGATGAGCGGCGGCGGTGCGACCTGGAACGAGAATCAGCTCGTGCCGGTGACGCGCTACGGCCGCCGTGAAGACGTTTACTGGACCTACGGCTTCAGCCCGATCGATCAGGACGACAAGGTCGGCGGCGTGCTGGTTGTGTGCCGCGACGTCACCGCCGATATCCAGGCCCAGTTCGCGCTGCGCGAGCGCGAGGCCGAACTGGCGCGGGTGCAGCAGATCGGCCGCATCGGCGGGCTCGAGGTCGATCTGCGCTCCGGCTTCCGCAACCGCCGCTCGCCCGAATATCTGCTGGTGCACGGCCTGCCGCCGGACGCCGCGCAGGAGACACATCAGGACTGGGTCAACCGCGTTCATCCCGATGATCGCGCCGCGACCGAGCGACAATTCCTCGAAGCCGTCGCCGGCGATGTCCGCGATTACTCCGCTCGTTATCGCATCATCCGCCCGAACGACGGCGAGACCCGCTGGATCTCTGTGCGCGCTCTGATCGAGCGCGACGCAGCCGGCAAAGCAGTCCGCCTGGTCGGAGCCCATACCGACGTCACCGAGCAGGTGCTCGCCGAGCAGGCGCTGCAGCAGAGCGAGGAGGCGGCACGCCGGCTCGCCGATCAGCTCGCGACGCTGAATGCGACCCTGGAGCAACGCGTTCAGGAAAAAACCCGCGAACGCGATCGCATCTGGAACGTGTCGCAGGATCTGATGCTGGTGGCGGACCGCAACGGCGTCTGGCGCACCGTCAACCCGGCCTGGACCCGGACGCTGGGGTGGACCCCGGTCGAACTGCTCGGCAAGACCGCCGCCTGGCTCGAACATCCGGACGACGACGGCTGGACCACGGCGCAGCTGCGCCGGCTCGGCACAGAGGCGATCACCGTGCGGTTCGAGAGCCGCCTGCGCCACGCCGACGGCAGCTATCGCTGGCTGTCCTTCACCGGCGTCAGTGACGTCGAGGCCAACTACGCGGTCGCGCGCGACATCACCGCCGAGAAGGCGGCGGCAGAGCGCCTGAAGGCGGCCGAGGAAGCGCTGCGGCAGGCCCAGAAGATGGAGGCCGTCGGCCAGCTCACGGGAGGCATCGCGCACGATTTCAACAATCTGCTCACCGGCATCGTCGGCTCGCTCGATTTGATGCGGACCCGCATCGCGCAGGGACGCATCGAGAATGTCGGCCGCTACATCGACGCAGCGATGACCTCGGCCAACCGCGCCGCGGCGCTGACGCACCGGCTGCTCGCCTTCGCGCGCCGGCAGCCGCTGGTACCCAAGCAGGTCGACGTCAACGCGCTGGTGTTTTCGCTCGAAGATTTGTTGCGCCGGACCATTGGCGAAGCGATCGATCTGGAGATCGACGCCGCGGCCGATGTCTGGCCGACGCGTTGCGATCCCAACCAGCTCGAAAGCGCGCTGCTCAACCTCGTCATCAACGCCCGCGACGCCATGCCGGATGGCGGACGCATCACCATTGCGACCCGCAATCTCGATGCGCACGCGGTGGCTGGTCTACCGCTCGCCGCCGGCGACTATGTCGGTGTCATGGTCGGTGACACAGGCGCCGGCATGACCGAGGAGGTGGCCGCGCGAGCCTTCGATCCGTTCTTCACCACCAAGCCGCTCGGCCACGGCACCGGGCTGGGCTTGTCGATGATCTACGGCTTTGCCCAGCAGTCCAACGGCCACGCCCGTATCGATAGCAAGCCCGGCGTCGGCACCACGGTGACGCTGGTGCTGCCGCGCGATCTCCACGCTGTGCCGGCGTCAGCGCGTGCCACCGCGCCGGCGCGAGCTTCCTCCGCCCGCGGCGAAAGCGTGCTGGTGGTCGAGGACGAGCCGGTGGTGCGCTCCAGCCTCGTCGAGATGTTGCGCGACAGCGGGTATCGAGTCGCCGAAGCCAGCGATGGGCCGTCGGGACTCGCTGCGCTTCGGGGGGCGTTGCCGATCGACCTGCTGCTCACCGACATCGGGCTGCCCGGAATCAACGGCCGACAGCTTGCCGAACAGGCTCGCGAGCTGCGCCCCGGCATCAAGGTGCTGTTGATGACCGGTTACGCCGAAACCGCGATCTCCGGTGATTTCCTGTTGTCGGACATGGGGCTGATCACCAAGCCGTTCGATCTCGACGAATTGTCGAAACGCATCCGGGCGATGCTCGCGAACTAGCCTGCCTGCAACAATCCGACTCCATGCGTGAAGCCGTTTCGTGCGTTGCCGCGCCGTTCCCTCGGAACCGATCAGCAAGCGCGGACTTATTCAGCGTCTTCATCAGCTATTGGAGTTTCAAATGAGCAACCGCTTTGTCCTGGCCGCCGCGACGGTCCTGACCCTCGCCCTGCCGGCGATCGCCAACGCACAGGGTGTGCCGGGCGGCATCGATCGGGGTGCGCGCGAGGGCGAACGCGCAGCCGGACCCGTCGGCGCCATCGTCGGCGGCACCATCGGCGGCGTGGTCGGCGGCGTCTCGAGCATCCTGGGCGTCGACGATCGTCCGCGGTTCCGCACCTACGTGGTCGAACAGCATCATCCGTCGTATCACTACCGCGACGAAGTGCGCGTCGGCGCGGTGCTGCCGGCGTCCGGCGTGACTTATTACGAGGTGCCGGACGAATACGGCCCGGCGCGCAGCTATCGCTACACTGTGGTCAACGACCGCACCGTGCTGGTCGACCCGCGTACTCACCGCATCGTCGAAGTCATCGAGTAATCGAAACAGGAATGGCCGGGCTCGCCTCGGCCATTCCTTTTTCTATCCGCGGGCGCGCTGCAGGGTGTCCGATGGGCGCTCGCCGAACATCTCGCGATAGTACTTGGCGAAATGGCCGAGGTTGGCGAAGCCGCAAGCGAACGCCGCCGATGTGACTGTCGTCGTGGCGCTTTCACCATCGATCAGCATCGCCCGGGCGCGCTCCAGCCGGACTCGCTTTGCAAACGCCATCGGTGAATAGCCACGGGTCCGCTGAAAGCCCTTGAAGATGCCGCGGGCGCTTATTCCGGTGAGGGCCGCCAGCTTTTCGATATTGATCGGCCGCATCCAATTGGCCTCGATATATTCCTCGATCTGCCGCACGTAGCGCGGGGCGATGTCGCGCTCCTCCGCCGCGATCTGACGGCTATACGTATTCGGATTCGCAGTCAGGAACATCAGCGCGATCGTCTGCTGCAATTCCGCCAGCACCAAAGGCGGCGGCTGCACCGGCGCGTCGAGCTGGCAGGCGAAGAACATCAGCAGGTGCCGCAGATTGACCGCCTGTGGCATGGAGTTGTTGGACGCGGCGTCGAATTCTATCGGCGCCTTGGGGCGAGCTCCGAGCAGCGC
Organism: Rhodopseudomonas sp. B29; assembly: GCF_000333455.1. GTDB lineage: Bacteria > Pseudomonadota > Alphaproteobacteria > Rhizobiales > Xanthobacteraceae > Rhodopseudomonas. The sequence continues at coordinate 6,639 of NZ_BADD01000264.1, read as the reverse complement.
GGTCAACTTCCGCTCGAGCGCCTCCGTCCGAACCCGCAGCAGCAGGAGCTGAAACGGAACATCGTGCTCGGTGCGCAGCGCCCGTTCAGGCGAGACGATGCAGGCCTGCTGACGGTCGATCTGGATCGTGTCGGAACCGGTGCGGCTGAGGAAGTGGCCCGACAGCGCGATCTGCAGCCGGGCGCAGCACATCTCGGGGAATTCCACCGCCAGCGGACCATTCCCCGCCACATAGCCGAGCGACAGATCCTCCAACTGGGCGAAATTGGCGCGAATGCGGAAGCCGTCACCGGCTTCAAAATGGCGGCCATCGAACGTGGTGATGAAGGCTTGTCCAAAGACATCGGCATCCGCCGTGTCGACGACGCAATACCTCTCGAGCGGCTCATCGTTGAGCTCGATGTTCATACTGTAGTCCCGCCGCCCATTCCCAGCGGAACAGCTAACAGAAGGAATACAGTCTTTGGCCTCGTAACATCCCGAGGTTTGTCACTAAAGTATGACGTCTTCGCCTAGAAGAACACAGGCTGGTATCGATGCAATCTTTTGGCGAACAACCGAACCGTTAGAAGGTTCGGCCCTACACGCTTCAGGTCAGGAATGGGTTGGTCAGGCGCTCCTGGCCGATGCTCGAGCCGGGGCCGTGTCCGCAGATAAAGCCGACATCGTCACCGAGCGGCAGCAGCTTGTCGGTGATCGACTTGATCAGGGTGGCATGATCGCCGCCGGGCAGGTCGGTCCGACCGACCGAGCCGGCAAACAGCACGTCACCGACGAAGGCGAAGCGCATCGGCTCGTTGAAGAAGACAACGCTGCCCGGCGAATGGCCGGGGCAGTGCAGGATGCGGAAGCTCAGCTCACCGATGCTGACGGTATCGCCCTCGTCGAGCCAGCGATCCGGCGTCACGTCCCGCACGCCGGTGATGCCGAAGCTGCGACCGGAGTTGACGACGTTGTCGAGCAGAAATTGATCGTCGCGATGCGGGCCGACGATCTCGACTTTCAGCGCATCGCGCAGATCGGCGGCGCCGCCGACGTGATCGATGTGGCCGTGCGTCAGCCAGATCGCCTCGACCTTGATGTTGGCGTTCTCGATCGCCGCCAGGATTTCCGGCACGTCCCCGCCGGGATCGATCACCACCGCCTTGCGCGTGGCTTCGCACCACAGCAGCGTGCAGTTCTGCTGAAACGGCGTCACAGGAACGATGGCGGCGCCGGCTTTGGCTTTGCTCTGGGGCTCAGTGCTCTGGGTCTCGGTCATGCCCGAACAATGCCGCGATGAACGTGGCAAGTCAAAGACGGTAGAACCGCTTGGCTCGCAGGCGCTTTTGCTGGAGCGCGGCGCCCGCTCCCCACTCGGCGGTCATCGCCCGGCTTGTCCGGGCGACCCAGTATCCCAGAGCGTTTGTGATGAAGATGTAGAGCATCGACGCACTGGAATACTGGGTCCCCCGCATGCGCGAGGGATGAAGGTTTTCACTGCGGCGCTGCTACGGCCAAACAATGATCGCGAGCAGCGAGTCTCTATCGCTTTAGTTGCACCTTCAGCGCGGCTTCGACTTGGCGATCGAACGAGGACTTGTCTTTCGGCGCTTTGTCCCGGTGGTTCGCCAGATAGGCGTCGCGTTGCTTCACCAGAGTCGCGAGCTTCTCATTCAGCGCCTTGCGGGTCTGCAGTTCGGCTTCCAGCTTGGCGGCGCGCTGCGGAGCCGGCAACGCCCGCAGGCTGGCCGGCAGCTCTTCGTCCTTGACCTCGTCGAGCTTCTTGCGGCCGGAGCTGATTTCGCTGACGAGGTCGCCGCCGGTGACGGCCTCTGCGGAGCGCACCGCGCGTTTGTTGATGTAGCTCGCCATGTCTGAGGCCGATGCCGGTGCCGCGGCGGCGACGCTCGACAGTTGTCGGGCCTTCTCTTCGGTGCGCCGCTGCATCGGCGGCGGACCATAGGGGATCACCGTCTTGTTGATCTGTTCCTGCAGGATGATGATGTCCTGATCGTAGGGCGTCTCGATCACCACGACCGGGCCGCCGTCCTGAGGAATCGGGATGTAGCGGCCGTCGCCTTGCTGGGCGATGTCGTGCCAGACCCGCTCGGTGTCGCGCGCGTTGCCGGCCTGGACGGCATTGACGATGATGTCCTTCTGCCGCGCCACCGCCAGCGTCGCCGGGTATTTGGTGTCCTGCGCGTAGTCCATGTGCGGCGGTGCGTCGCCGACCAGGAAGACGATGCGGTGAGCGTCGCGTCCCTCGGTCCAATTCAGCTTGTTGACGGCGATATCGAGCGCTTCGTTGACGCTCTCCGGCCAATCGCCGCCGCCGCGCGCTTGCAGCTCCAGGAGCTTGGCGTAGACGTCCTGAATATCAGTGGTCAGGTCGACCTTGCGGGTGACGTAGTCGTCGCCGATGTCGCGATAGGCGACGAGGCCGATGCGGATGTCGGCGTCCGGCCAATCGTCGACGATCGCGGTGGCGATCGACCAGATCTTGCGTTTTGCGCCCTCGATCAGTCCGCTCATCGAGCCGGTGGTATCGAGGACGAAAGCGACCTCGACGACCGGGCGCGCTTGCGCGGCCGAGCTGAAGGCGAACGGAAGCGTCAGCGCAGCGGCGAGCAGCGCGTTGCGAAGCGTGATGCGGTTCATCTTAAGGTCTCCGGCGCCCCCGCGCCCGCACGCAAGACTCCACCGTCGCCGCGCATGGCGGCGTGCAGCGGCTCGATTGCCGAAGCGGAACCAGCCTTGTGCTTGGGGGCGGGCGCTTGTTTCGGCTAGACTTGGACGCGATGGAATCGAATGCCGTTCAAAAAATTCCGCCGCCGGATTTGCGGCAATCCGAGACTGCGCTCGCGATCGCGCGCGGCACGACACGGCTGCTGCGCTCGCACGGCTTCGCCTGCGTCAGCGAGTTGCCGCTGCCGTCCGGCCGGCGTGCCGATCTGGTGGCGCTCAACGAGCGCGGCGAGATCTGGATTGTCGAGATCAAATCGTCGATGGCGGATCTGCGCGCCGACCAGAAATGGCCGGACTATCGCCTGCACTGCGACCGGCTGTTCTTCGCCTTCACCCAGGACCTGCCGTGCGAGATCTTCCCGGCCGATTGCGGACTGATCGTCGCGGACGGCTACGGCGCTCACATGCATTGCGAGGCGCCGGAGCACAAACTCCCCGCCGCGACCCGCAAAGTGATGATGCTGCGTTTTGCACTAGCTGCGGCGGGACGGCTGGGGCGACTCATCGATCCGCAGGGATTTGTGGAGTAGTTGCGCGTCTCGTCATTCCGGGGCGCTCACGAAGTGAGCGAACCCGGAATCTCGAGCTGTTCTGCGCTGCAGATTCCGGGTTCGCGAGCTGCGCTCGCGCCCCGGAATGACGACGCTTTTGCTTGAAGTAAGCGCTCTATCGCGGCGCGCGCTTGGCCAGAATGCGTTGCAGCGTTCTGCGGTGCATGTTGAGGCGGCGGGCGGTTTCGGAGACGTTGCGGTTGCACATCTCGTAGATGCGCTGGATGTGCTCCCAGCGCACGCGGTCGGCCGACATCGGGTTCGGCGGCGGTTCGGATTTGTCGGTGCCGGTGGCGAGCAGCGCGGCGACCACGTCGTCCGCATCGGCCGGCTTCGACAAATAGTCGACCGCGCCCATCTTCACCGCCGTGACCGCGGTGGCGATGTTGCCGTAGCCGGTGAGCACGATCGCGCGCGCGTCGGGGCGTTCCTTCTTGAGCGCCGACACGACATCGAGACCGTTGCCGTCACCGAGCCGCAAATCGACCACCGCGAACGCCGGCGCCGACTTGCCGATTTGAGCAAGGCCACTGGAGACGCTGTCACACGATGTGACGCTGAACCCGCGTGTCTCCATCGCCCGCGACAGCCGCTCCAGGAACGGCTTGTCGTCCTCGACGATCAGCAGCGAGCGATCGGCGTGGTCGGTCAGTTCGGGAATCGCGTTCACGACGGTCTCCTTGGCATAGGTCTCATTCAGATATGGCGCTGGGGTGCGACACTGCCAACCCCGCGGCCCTGCGACCGGATCGCGCGCCCCTGCTCAAGCCTCTGCTTTTTCGGGCGATTCGGCTGTCTCGAAACGCTCCCGCGGCCACGTCAGCTGGACCACGGCGCCGTGGTCCGGGAAGATCTTGTTTCGGAACGACACCTTGGCGCCGGTACGCTCGAGCAGCGTGCGGGCGATGAAGACGCCGAGGCCGAGGCCGGAGCGCTCGCGGTTGGGATCGTCGGGGCTCCGCCGTTTCGACAGATACGGTTCGCCGATGCGCTTGAGCACATCCGGCTTGATGCCGGGGCCGTCATCCGAGACCTGGATCTGCACCATCTCGGAGTTCCACCACGCATTGACCTCGACGGTGTCGCGGGCGAAGTCGACGGCATTCTCCAGGATGTTGCCGATGCCGTAGAGAATCGCCGGGTTCCGCGTCACGACGGGCTCTGCAGTGCCGGAGACGGCGACACGGACTTTGATGGCGACGCCGAAGTCGCGATGCGGCGCGACCGCCTCTTCGATCAGGGTCGACAGCGGCATGCGGTCGAACGGCGCGCCCGCGGAGGACAGCTGCGCGATCTTGCCGAGGATTTCGCGGCAGCGCTGCGCCTGTTCGCGCAGGGTGCGGAAATCCGAGAGGTTGGGACTGTCGGCCGGGGCCGTCTTTTCCAGTTCGCGCGAGATCAGGAAGATCGTCGACAGCGGTGTGCCGAGTTCATGCGCGGCGGCGGCCGCAAGTCCATCGAGCTGGGTGAGATGCTGTTCGCGTTCCAGCACCAGTTCGGCAGCCGACAGCGCATCGGACAGTTTGCGCGCCTCTTCGGTGACCTGGAAGGTGTAGATACTCGTGACGCCGATCGCCAGCAGGATCGAGAGCCAGACGCCGACCAGATAGATCTCGGGCAGCGCCACCGGCTCGTCGCCGGCCCAGGGCAGCGGCTCGTGGAAGTAGCCGAGCGCGCCGGCGCAGACCGCGGCGAAGACGCCCAGCGAGATCGTCAGCCGGGTCGGCAGCGACGTCGCGGCAATCAGCACCGGTCCGAGGAAAAGAAACGAGAACGGATTCTGCAGGCCACCGGTGAAGTACAGCAGCCCGGCGAGCTCGGCGATATTCAGCGCCAGCAGCAGCGCCGCATTGATCGGCACCATGCGCTGCATCGGATTGAACGCGATCTGCAGCGCCAGGTTGACGCAGGACGACAGCGCGACGATGACCAGACACGGAATGACGGCGAAATCGAACTCGAGCCCTTCGGCGACGACGAAGATCGCTGCGAGCTGGCCCAGCGCGGCCAGCCAGCGCAGCCGCAAGATGGTATCGAGCCGGACGTGACGGCGCGGGTGGCGGAAATCGGCGGAGAACAGCTCGGTCATGCGCCGACTCTAGCGTTCCGCCTGCGCGATCACAATTCGGGCGCCCGCGACCGATGGTGTCAGCGGCGCTTGCGCCAGCCCTCACAATCCCCGATGAAGCCGACATCATGACGCACGATCCCGATACTGGGGCCGCCGACCCGGCGCTCGTCGCTACCTCTGCGGCGATCGCGGTGGCCGATCTTGTCAAGCAGTACAAGACCACGCGCGCGGTCGATGGCATCTCGTTCAGCGTGCCGCGCGGCAGCATCACCGGCCTGCTCGGCGGCAACGGCGCCGGCAAGACCACCACGATCTCGATGATCATGGGGCTGGTGTTGCCGACCTCCGGCCGCGTCGCCGTGCTCGGCCATCCGATGCCGGACGAGCGTGCCGCCGTGCTGGGTCGGATGAACTTCGAGAGCCCGTATTTCGACATGCCGTCGCGCCTCACTGTCCGGCAGAACCTGACGGTGTTCGGCAAGCTCTATGCGGTTTCGGATCTGCCGGCGCGGATCGCCGAACTTGCCGCTGCGCTCGACCTCATCGACTTTATCGATCGCGCCTCGGGCAAACTCTCGGCCGGGCAGAAGACCCGCGTGGCGCTCGCCAAAGCGCTGATCAATCGGCCCGAGCTATTGCTGCTCGACGAGCCGACTGCGTCGCTCGATCCCGACACCGCCGACTGGATCCGCTCGCATCTGGAGAATTATCGCAAGCAGCAGAACGCCACCATTCTCCTCGCCTCGCACAACATGCTGGAGGTCGAGCGGCTGTGCGACCGCGTCATCATCATGAAGCGCGGCCGCATCGAGGATGATGATAGTCCGGCCGCCATCATGGCGCGCTACAACCGCGCCACGATGGAGGAAGTCTTCCTCGACGTCGCACGCGGCCGCGGGGCGGCGAGCGGAGCGTGAGCGTATCATGAAGTACCTGATCGAAGCGCTCGAACTCGGCCACGGCATTGCCTGGCATCGCATCGCCGCGATGGTGCAGCGCTATTGGTATCTGTTGTTGTCGTCGTGGCCACGGCTGCTCGAGCTGGTGTACTGGCCGGCGCTGCAAGTCATCACCTGGGGCTTCCTGCAGAGCTACGTGGCGCAGAATGCAGGTTTCTTCGCGCGCGCCGGCGGCACGCTGATCGGCGCAGTGATCCTGTGGGACATCCTGTTTCGCGGTCAGCTCGGCTTCTCGATCTCGTTTCTCGAAGAGATGTGGGCGCGCAATCTCGGCAACCTGATGATGAGCCCGCTGAAGCCGATCGAGTTTCTGATCAAGTTCATCTTTCGC
>NZ_BADD01000265.1 GCF_000333455.1 Rhodopseudomonas sp. B29 | reverse complement strand
GTCGGCAATACTTCGACCGATAGCTACCGCTTTATCCTGCGCAGCCTCCGCGCCAAGGTCGGCGACATCGTCGCGACGTTGTCCAAAATCCCGGATGACAGCCGCAAGCACGAAGACGCGATCATTTGGGGGCGGATCGTCTCGATCGATCGGCACAACCCTTTCTTCCCTGCCGAGGCCGCACAGGAACTGGCCGAACAGAACCTCGAGCTGATCAACACGGTGCTTTCCACCAGCCGCGATTATTTGAACGCGGAGGTACTCATCCTAGGGTCTTCTGGAGCGGATTCCGGGGCGAGGGCGGATCTTTCTCCCCTCACATATCCGGTGCAGCCCGCAGCAAGAGTCGTCAATCCGCCCGCAGCCAGCATTCGGAAGCTGCTTGGAGCTGGACAGGACAACGCGCCCAAGCTCCACGTCGGGACGCTTCTTGGGCGCGCCGACGTGGACGTCTCTTTTGCAGCCAACAAGGTCTATGTCAATACCGCTTATCGGCGCGCCAGAGCACTGACGGCCTCCAGCCGCTCGTGCCGTTCCAGTCCCAGCATCGCTTCCGCAAAGGCTTGGGCCCGTCCGTCCAGCACCGGGCGCGCGAGCTGCAGGAATTTCTGCATCATTGCCTGGTCGGTCGGGAAGGAATCCGGCTCGCCGGACGGATCGGCGTGGATGCGCTCGTGCGTGCCGCCGGCCGTCGTCACCGCCACCCGTGCACCGAAGGGATGCGTCTTGCCTTCCAGGCGCTGGTCGCGGACGACGTCGAACTTGTCGGCGAGCGCGTCGATCGCCGCGTCGCCGAGGCGGGTGTAGTCGTCCCAGCCGAAGCTGCCCTGTTCGAGCGCGAGCGCGCCGGTGAAGAACATCGAGAACTGACCGCCGACGATCGAGCGCGGGTGGCGCTTGGTCGGCGCATCGCCGGTCAGAGTGATGCCGTTCTGATGCAGACCGATCTCGACGCGCGTGACCTGATCGGGCGTGAGATTATGCTCGCGGCGCAGCGCAATCAGCGCATCGATCGCCGCATGGGTGTAGCGGCAGCTCGGATACGGCTTCACGCCGATCTTCATCGTTTCGTAGACCGTGCCCAGCCCTGCAACGGCTTTGTCGTGATGCGGCGTATCGGTGTAGCCGACCAGTAGGCCGTGAATGCCCTCGACGGATTCCGTTGCGCCGACGAAGCCATTCTGCGCCAGCGTCGCGGCGATGACGCCATTCATCGCCGCAGCGCCGACCTGATAGCGCTTGTTCCAGGCGCCATTGACGAGGAACTGCAACGAACCAGCAGCCTGGCTGCCGGAGACGCCGAACGCCGCGATGATGCGCTCGGCCGGCAGGCCGAGCAGCTTGGCGGCCGCTGCCGCGGCTCCATAGGTGCCGGCAGTCGCGGTCGGATGAAAGCCGCGGGCATAGTGCGAGGTCGGGTCGAGCGCGTTGCCGAGCCGGCAGCACACCTCATAGCCGGCCACGATCGCGGTCAGCACGTCGCGGCCCGACGCGCCGACCAGTTCGCCGACCGCGAAGGCGGCCGGCACGACGGGCGCCGAAGGATGCAACGAGGAATCGGCATGGGTGTCGTCGAAATCCAGCGAATGACCGAGTGCGCCATTGAGCAGCGCGGCGACCGCAGGGGTCCAGCGCCTGTCGTCGCCGAACACCGTCGCGCGACCGTCCTGATCGAGCGACAGCGCCTTCAGCGTAGCCAACAGCGCCGGCGTCGACTCTGCTTCCTGCCGCGCGCGGATCGCGCTGCCGAGGAAGTCGAGCGTCAACAGCTTGGCACGTGCCAGCACCTTTTCGGGGATGTCGTCGTAGCGTAGCGCGGCCACATAGCCGGCGAGTGTGGCGGTTTCTTCGGCCATCTTGTCTCCTGGGTTGCGCGCACGTTAGGCGCCCGCCCGCGGGGGTTCAAGCCGTGCGCAGCGCAGGCGGCCTTGCGGTTTGTCCGGATTTGCCGAAGTCGCGCCAACATGCTCTGTCAGCCATTCGCGCAGCCGCGTCGACCGCGGCGACAATGATCTTGTGAAGACGAATGTTCAGCTCTTCTCGCCTGCGAATTCCTCGGTTGCCTTGGGGGCTGGCGCTGCGCCTGACCATGGCGGCGGTGTTGGCGCTCGGAGTGGCTCAGGCCCTACATCTGCGGCTGCCGCTGTGGGCGGTGCTGACGGCGCTTATTGTCACGCAATCCAGCGTCGGCGGTTCGTTGAAGGTCGCCGGTGATTATCTGGTCGGGACCATCGGCGGCGCGATCTATGGCGGCGCCATCACGATCCTGATTCCGCATTCGAGCGAAGCGGCGCTGCTCGCCGTGCTGGTGCTGGCGGTCGCGCCGGTCGCCTTGATCGCGGCAGCCAAGCCGCGCTTCAGCGTCGCCACCGTGACGGTGGTGATCGTGCTGCTGGTGCCGACCATCACCAAGGTCGATCCGTTGACCTCTGCGGTCGACCGCGTCCTGGAAGTCGCGGTCGGCGCCATTATCGGGCTGTCGGT
>NZ_BADD01000266.1 GCF_000333455.1 Rhodopseudomonas sp. B29 | reverse complement strand
CCGGAACCGGAAAGCTGCCGAGATGGCGCACCATGGTGGTGACGATCGGCCCGGGCCCTTCGGTGCCGTCGCTCGCCGCCAGCACCAGGCGAACGATGTCGGTATCGGCCTCGATCACCGCGAGCACTTGCTCGATCGTGTCGCCCTCGCGGATCACCCGTTCGGGCGTGATCGCCGCGACGCCGTTGGCGCGGCCGGCCGCGCGATCGAGCGCCTGCTCGGCGGTTTCGATCGCCTCGGCCCGCATCATGTCGGCGACGCCGAGCCATTGCTGGTTCTTGTCCGGGATCTCGATCACCCGCAGCATCACCACGCCGCCCCCAAGCCGCGCCGCCCAGCGGCTGGCATAGTACACGGCACGGTCCCATTCGGCGGTGTCGTCGACGATCACCAGGCATTTCGGCTTGTGACCGGGCTGAAAGCTGGTGCGTTGAGTCATCGATGCCCCCGGGTGAGGCGGCACGTGCCGCCGGCGCGCGATGCTGCCACGCCGGCGCAAGCGCCGACAAGGCGGCAATGAGGAGGAAGATTGAAGTCCGACCGGTTCCTCGTCATTGCGAGGAGCGCAGCGACGAAGCAATCCAGCTCAGTGCACCGCGCTGGATTGCTTCGCTACGCTCGCAATGACGAGGCTGATCAGCCCTTGTAAATATCTTTGTACGTCTCGCGCAGGACGTTCTTCTGGACCTTGCCCATGGTGTTGCGCGGCAGGTCGTCGACGAACAGCACCTTCTTGGGCATCTTGAACTTGGCGAGCTGGCCGTCGAGGGCTTTGAGCACCTGAACCTCGTCGATGGCGGCGCCCTTCTCGCGCACCACCACGGCGGTGACGCCTTCGCCGAAATCGGCGTGCGGCACGCCGATCACCGCGGATTCGACCACGCCCGGCATGGCGTCGATCTCGCTCTCGATTTCCTTGGGATAGACGTTGAAGCCTCCGGTGATCACCAGATCCTTGCCGCGGCCGAGAATGTGGACGTAGCCCTTGTGGTCGATCTTGCCGAGATCGCCGGTGATGAAGAAGCCGTCGTCGCGGAATTCCGACTTGGTCTTTTCCGGCATCCGCCAATAGCCCTTGAACACGTTGGGGCCCTTCACCTCGATCATGCCGATCTCGCCGCGCGGCAGCTCCTTGCCGGTCTCAGGATCCGTGACGCGCGCCGAAACGCCGGGCAGCGCGGGGCCGACCGCACCGGGCACGCGCTCGCCGTCGTACGGATTCGACGTGTTCATATTGGTCTCGGTCATGCCGTAGCGCTCGAGCACGGCATGGCCGGTGCGCGCCGCCCATTCGCGATGCGTATCGGCCAGCAGCGGCGCCGAGCCGGAGATGAACAGCCGCATGTGGCTGGTCGACTCCTTGCTCAGCCGCGGGCTCTGCAGCAGGCGCGTATAGAAGGTCGGCACGCCCATCAGCACGGTCGAACGCGGCATCAGGTCGATGATCTTGTCGGGATCGAGCTTGGGCAAAAAGATCATCGCGGCGCGGGCGAACAGCGTGACGTTGCTGGCCACGAACAGGCCATGCGTGTGATAGATCGGCAGCGCGTGGATCAGCACGTCGTCCCTGGTGAAACGCCAATAGTCCACCAGCGTCAGCGAATTCGACGCCAAATTATCATGGCTCAGCATCGCGCCTTTGGAACGGCCGGTGGTGCCCGACGTGTAGAGGATGGCGGCGAGATCGTCGCCAGCGCGCGGCACGGTGGTGAACTGATCACTCGCCTGCGCGGCAGCTTCGGTCAGCGAGCCTTTGCCGTCGGCGCCCAGCGTCTCGACCACGGCACCCACCTTGGCGGCGATCGCCGCGATGCCGTCCCGCTTGGTCGGATCGCACACCACCACGCGCGGTTCGGCGTCGGTGATGAAGTAATCGAGTTCGTGCAGCGTGTAGGCGGTGTTGAGCGGCAAGTACACGCCGCCGGCCCGCACTGTGGCGAGATACAGCACCAGCGCCTCGACCGACTTCTCGGTCTGCGCTGCGACGCGGTCGCCGGGTTGCACGCCGCGCGCCACCAGCACATTGGCGAGGCGCCCGGCGCGGGCGACCAGGTCGCCGTAACTGATGCGCTCGCCCGCGAAAGTCTCGATGGCGAGGCGCGACGGATCGTCGAGCTTGTCGAACAGGCGGGCGAACAGATTGGCATTCATCGGGATTTTCCGCATCGCATGATCAGGACCGGGAACTGCGGCCCGGCATAGCAAGAACGCGCCGCCCGAGGCAACGGCCCGCCGCGCCGGATGGAACAATCGGCAGCTCGAGACCGCATCGCAGCGGGGGTGGACTCATCGATCGCCACGGACTGGCGGCGCGGAGGTTTCAGCCTGCGGCAAAAAATACTTTCTGAAACGGTGCGGCCTCACCTCCCGTAGCTCCGCACGACGACGACGAGATCGTATCGATGGATGTCGTGGTCGGCCCCCGCCTCGCGTGCACGGCGCGCGATGTCGCGGCCTCAACAGGTCTCACGCAACAGATGCTACACACCGGGAGAACAACCATGTCGAAGCAGCTTGCTACTCTGTCCGCCGCCGTCGGCGCGCTCGCCGTGATCGCCAGTCTGGCGGCGCCGGCCTCCGCCGAAGACAAGAAGATGATGAAGAGCGAGATGAGCGATAAGACCGTGATGGTCGGCGGCGCGCCGATGTATCCGTCGAAGAACATCGTCGAGAACGCCGTCAAGTCGAAGGATCACACCACGCTGGTGGCGGCCGTGAAGGCGGCTGGTTTGGTGAAGACGCTGGAAGGCAAGGTCCGTTCACCGTGTTCCCCCCACCCAACGCGGCGTTCGACAGCTGCCGGCCGGCACGGTCGACACTCTGGTGAAGCCCGAGAACAAGGCGACGCTGACCAAGATCCTGACTTATCACGTCGTGCCCGGTAAGCTCGAGGCCGCCGATCTCACCGACGGCAAGAAGCTGAAAACCGTGGAGGGCGAGACCCTGACGGTGAAGCGCATGGGCGATCAGGTGATGCTGATCGACGCCAAGGGCGGCACCTCGACGGTGACGATCCCGAACGTCAACCAGTCCAACGGCGTCATCCACGTGGTCGACACCGTACTGATGCCGTCCTGATCGCGGACGCCATCTCCAAGTCACCGGACTGAACCATCGGCGCGGGCCGGCTTAGGCCGGCTCGCGCTTTCGTGATCTCCAGTCGGCGTCAAACCTCGCAATGATCCGGCCGCGTCCGTAACGAATGCACGGTTTCGCCGTATCGCCTTCACGCAGGTACACAGGGATCATTCGATGTCGAGCACCACGATCAGCGACCCGGCCGCTGCTTCGCAGACCAAGACCGCGGTGATCCAGCCGCTCTGGGTGCGGATCATGCACTGGATCAACGCCTTCGCAATCGTCGTGATGATCATGTCGGGCTGGCAGATCTACAACGCCTCGCCGCTATTCCCCTTCAGTTTCTCCCGCACGATCACACTGGGCGGCTGGCTCGGCGGCGGTCTGCTCTGGCACTTCGCCGCGATGTGGCTGCTGGTGATCAACGGCCTGGCCTATCTCATCGTCGGCCTGGCTACCGGCCGCTTCCGCCGCAAGCTGTTTCCGATCTCGGCATCCGGCGTGGTGAGCGACATCGTCAAAGCCGCGACCTTCCGGCTGTCGCATGCCGACCTCTCCACCTACAACTACGTGCAGCGCCTGCTCTATCTCGGCATCATGCTGGTCGGCGTGCTGGTGGTGCTCACAGGGCTATCGATCTGGAAGCCGGTGCAGTTTCAGTGGCTTACCGCGGTGTTCGGCGGCTACGACACCGCGCGCTACGTGCACTTCTTCGCCATGAGCGCGATCTGCGCCTTCCTGGTGGTGCACATCACGCTCGCCGTGCTGGTGCCGAAGAGCCTGCGGGCGATGATCATCGGACGTTGAGAATCGGAAACGTTTCCCCGTCATTGCGAGCGCAGCGAAGCAATCCAGACACAGTGCACCGAGCTGGATTGCTTCGTCGCTTCGCTCCTCGCAATGACGACATTGAGGATCTAACTATGCTGCGCATCAAGTCCCTGCTGATCCCCGGCGTCGACAAGAAGCTGCTGGCCCGGGACGCCGCCAAGCTGATGCCCGACGTGTCGCGGCGGCGGTTCATCGCCGGCGGCGCCAGCCTCGGCGCATTGACACTGCTGACCGGCTGTGACGTCGTCGACTCGTCATCGGCCGAGACGCTGCTGGCCAAGATCTCGAAGTTCAACGATTCCGTTCAGGCGGCAATCTTCGATCCCAACACGCTGGCGCCGACCTACAGCGAAAAGGACATCACCAAGCCCTTTCCGTTCAACGCCTTCTACACGCTCGACGAAGCGCCGACGGTCGATGGCGACGCCTGGAAGCTCGAGGTCTCCGGCCTCGTCGACAACAAGAAGAGCTGGACGCTGGAAGAGCTCAACAAGCTTCCGCAGGTGACGCAGATCACCAGGCACATCTGTGTCGAGGGCTGGAGCGCGATCGGCCAGTGGAGCGGCACGCCGCTTCGCGACTTTCTCAAGCTGATCGGCGCCGACACCAAGGCCAAATACGTCTGGTTTCGCTGCGCCGACGATTACTACAGTCCGATCGACATGCCGACCGCGCTGCACCCGCAGACCCAGATCACGCTGCGCTTCGGCAATGAAGTACTGCCCCGCGCCTACGGCTATCCGATCAAGATCCGCATCCCGACCAAGCTCGGCTTCAAGAATCCCAAATACGTCGTCTCGATGGAAGTCACCAACGACTACAAAGGCGGCTATTGGGAAGACCAGGGCTACAATTCGTTCAGCGGAAGCTGAGCCACGCACCCGCCCTGCCCACACGCACGTCATTCCGGGGCACGCGCGCAGCGCGCGAACCCGGAATCCAGATGTGATGCGCGAGGCCGAGATTCCGGGTTCGCTCGCTCCGCGAGCGCCCCGGAATGACTCGTGGGGAGAGCACCGCCCCCTCCGTCATTGCGAGCGCAGCAAAGCAATCCGGCTCAATGCACTGAGCTGGATTGCTTCGTCGCTTCGCTCCTCGCAATGACGGAACTAGCGACATACGGATGACACTCGCGCGGCCGATCGCCGCTCCTCAAGGCCTCCGCAGCGTGCTAG
>NZ_BADD01000267.1 GCF_000333455.1 Rhodopseudomonas sp. B29 | reverse complement strand
CCCAGCCGAACGATTGCGAGATCGGCAGCAGGACCACGGTGAAGCTCTCGCCGAGGCCGCGGCCCGAGCAGCGACAGCACGAAGCAGACGCCGAGCACGGTGAGGCCGGTGCGCTGCGTCGCGCGATCAATCGTCGTGCGGTTGTCCAAGAGCGATCCTTCCCGGGAAACGTTCTGCTCGTTGGAGCGCGTTTCCGCCGGAAAGGCCAGACGCTGGCTGCGAATGGGCCTATGCGGGCTTCAGCAGGACGTGCTTCTTCTTGCCCATCGACAGCTTGATCACGCCATCGGCCGTCAGGTTGGCGGCGGTCAGAGCCATCTTCTCGTCGGTGACGGCGACGTCGTTGACCTTGAGGCCGCCGGCCTTGATCTGCCGACGCGCTTCGCCGTTGGAAGCCACGAGGCCGGCCTTCTCGGCGAATGCCGCGAGCACACCGATGCCGGCATCGAGCTCGGCACGGCTGACGTCGACGCTCGGCAGATCCTGCGCGGTGCCGCCTTGCTCGAAGGTTGTGCGCGCGGTCGCTTCAGCCTTTTCAGCGGCGTCGCGGCCGTGGATCAGCGCGGTGGCCTCGGTCGCCAGCACCTTCTTGGCGTCGTTGATCTCTGCGCCCTGCAGCGCCGACAGGCGCGCGATCTCGTCCATCGGCAGTAGCGTGAACAGCTTGAGGAAGCGGCCGACATCGGCGTCCTCGGTGTTGCGCCAATACTGCCAGTAATCATAGGGCGCGAGCAGGTCGCCGTTGAGCCAGACGGCACCGGCGGCGGTCTTGCCCATCTTGGCGCCCGACGATGTCGTCAGCAGCGGGCAAGTGAGTGCGTGGAGCTGATGTGTGCCCATGCGGCGGCCGAGATCGACGCCATTGACGATGTTGCCCCACTGGTCGGAGCCGCCCATCTGCAGATTGCACTTGTAGCGCCGCGCCAGCTCGACGAAGTCGTAGGACTGCAGGATCATGTAGTTGAATTCGATGAACGACAGTTCCTGTTCGCGCTCGAGCCGCAGCTTGACCGAGTCCATCGTCAGCATGCGGTTGATCGAGAAGTGGCGGCCGACGTCGCGAAGCATCTCGATGTAGTTGAGCTTGGTCAACCACTCGGCGTTGTCGGCCATCACCGCATCGCTGTGGCCGTCGCCGAATTTGATGAACTTGGAGAACGTGCCCTTGATCGACTCCTTGTTGGCGTCGATCTGCTCGTAGGTCAGGATCTTGCGGGTCTCGTCGCGACCGGACGGGTCGCCGACCCGCGTGGTGCCGCCGCCCATCAGCGCGATTGGCTTGTTGCCGGTCGCCTGCAGCCAATGCAGCATCATGATCGAGAGCAGGTGACCGACATGCAGCGACGGCGCCGTGCAGTCGTAACCGACATAGGCCACCACCTCGCGCTTGGACGCCAGGGCGTCGAGCGACTCCGGGTCGGAAATCTGATGAATGAAGCCCCGCTCCTGGAGCACATTCATAAAATCTGACTTAAAGGCGGTCATCTGTATCGGTCTCTGATCACTGTTATTAAACGCTGGGGCCAAATCGCATGGGCGGATGCCCTGCAAGCCCTTTCGATCGCGTTACCGTGTGGCATTATAAGAACCGGGTGTTTGACACAAGTTGGACCTTCCGCAGCGGCCGGAAAGGCACATTGCCATGATGCTGACGGCGATCGGACTGATGAGCGGGACCTCGCTCGACGGGGTCGATGTCGCCTTGATCAAGACCGACGGCAGGACCGTTTCGGCGCTTGGGCCGTCGGGTTATCGGCCCTACACGGAGACCGAACGCAGCCTGCTGCGCGGCGCGCTGGCGGAAGCCACAGCGCTCGACCGACGCGATGCCCGGCCGGGCGTGCTCGCCGAAGCCGAGCGGGCGGTGACCATCGCGCACGCAGAGGCGGTTGCAGCCTTCGTGGCGCAGAACCGCATCTCTCCGGACAGCATCGATATCGCGGGATTCCACGGCCAGACCGTGCTGCATCGGCCGGAGCAGAAGCTGACGGTGCAGATCGGCGACGCCAAGGCGCTGGCCAAGGCGATCCGCATTCCCGTGGTGTACGACTTCCGCGCCGCCGATGTCGCCGCCGGCGGGCAGGGCGCGCCGTTCGTGCCGGTGTATCACCGCGCGCTGGCGCATTCGCTGCACCGCGACGGGCCGATCGCGGTCGTCAATATCGGTGGCGTGTCGAACGTGACGTACATCGACGGCACCGACACGTTGATCGCCTGCGACACTGGCCCCGGCAACGCGCTGCTGGATGATTTTGTCTTCCGCAAGCTTGGCAAGTCGTTCGACTGCGAGGGTCGGCTCGGCGCTCAGGGCGTCGTCGACGAACCTTGGCTCGCCGAGGCGATGAAGCTGCCGTTCTTCGCTAAAGCTCCACCGAGTCCCTCGAACGCAACGACTTCGCGGCGCTGCCGCAGCGCGACTGGTCGCCGGCCGAACGGCGCGCCACGCTGACCGCCTTCACCGCGTCAGCCATCGGGGCAATCGTGTTGCTGCTGCCAAACCGGCCCCAAAGTTTCGTCATCCCGGGGGGCGGTGCGCGCAATCTGACGCTGATGCGGATGCTGAGGGAGCGGCTGGCGCCGGCAACGTNCGAGAGCGCCGACGCGCTCGGCTGGTCGGCCGATGCGATGGAGGCTCAGGCCTTCGGCTTTCTCGCCGCACGCGGGCTGAAGGGCCTGCCGCTGAGCTATCCGGCGACCACTGGCGTGGCGTTTCCGATGACCGGGGGGCTGCTGGCGCGGCCTTGACGCGCTTCCGTCATCGCGAGGAGCGAAGCGACGACGCAATCCAGCCCGGTGCACGGCGCTGGATTGCTTCGCTACGCTCGCAATGACGAAAGAAACTTAGCGGACGTTCGCCAGCCGCATGTCGAGGTAGGAGGTGATGGTCTCCATCAGCGGCTCCATTTTGTCCTCGAAGAAGTGGTTGGCGCCCGGGATGGTCTGCTGATCGATGACGATGCCCTTTTGGGTCTTGAGCTTCTCGACCAGCGTGTTGACGTCCTTGGCGGGGGCCACGATGTCTTTCTCGCCGTGCACGATCAGGCCCGACGACGGGCAGGGCGCCAGGAACGAGAAGTCGTAGCGGTTGGGCTCGGGCGCGATCGAGATGAAGCCTTCGACCTCGGGCCGGCGCATCAACAGCTGCATGCCGATCCAGGCGCCGAACGAGAATCCGGCGACCCAGCAGGCCCGCGCTTCGGGATTGATGGTCTGGGCCCAGTCGAGCGCCGAGGCGGCGTCCGACAATTCGCCGGTGCCGTGGTCGAACGAACCCTGGCTGCGGCCGACGCCGCGAAAATTGAAGCGCAACACCGAGAAGCCACGGGCCACGAAGGCGTAGTAGACCTGATAGACGATCGGGTGGTTCATGTTGCCCCGGAACTGCGGATGCGGGTGCAACACCATTGCGATCGGGGCGTTTTTCTGCTTCGCCGGGTGGTAGCGGCCTTCGAGGCGGCCGGCTGGACCGGTGAAAATGACTTCAGGCATCAGCGATCCTTGAACATCTTGGGATTCGGCCTGGCGCGGCGCGCTCGGGCGCTTGCAACACGTCGTCGTCCGCCGCCGGGCGGATCGGGCAGACAGCCGATAAACGGGGAGCTGCGTTCTAGCATAGGCCGCGGGGCCAAATGCAAGCATCTTGAACATCCGGCGGCCGCGCGGCCGGCCGGATCAGCCCATGTAAGGAACGGATTTTCTTGAGAAACCGGGTTTATCTCGACTGGAATGCGACCACGCCGCTGCGTGCCGAAGCCAAGGCGGCGATGATGGCGGCGATGGAGCTTGTCGGGAATCCGTCATCGATTCACGCCGAGGGGCGCGCGGCGCGCGGGGTCGTCGAGCAGGCGCGGGCCGCGGTCGCAGCTGCAGTCGGTGGGGCGGCGCGCAATGTCGTATTCACCTCTGGCGGGACCGAGGCCAATGCGCTGGCGCTCGTGCCGGGTCTCTGGAACTTGGGACAAGCCATTGATCAATTGATCGTTTCAAGTATCGAGCACGCCTCGGTGCTGAGCGGAGGACGGTTTGCGGCCGATGGGGTGGCGACCATCCGGGTGACACCTGAAGGCGTTGTCGATCTCGACCACCTGCGCAGTCTGCTGGCTGGCGGCGCCCCGAGGCTGGTTTCGTTGATGTTGGCCAACAACGAGACCGGCGCACTTCAACCAATCGCTGAAGCGGCTGAGATCGTGCATCAGGCGGGCGGCCTATTGCATGTCGACGCTATCCAGGCGCTTGGCAAAGTTCCATTCAACCTCAGAGGCTTGGGGGCTGATCTTGTGTGCGTGTCTGCGCACAAGATCGGCGGACCGAAGGGCGTCGGCGCCTTGATCCTGCGGGAGGGCCTATCCGGGCCCGAGCCGCTGCTGCGCGGCGGCGGTCAGGAGTTCGGGCGGCGGGCCGGCACCGAGAATCTGATCGGGATCGCAGGCTTCGGAGCTGCAGTGGCGGCGGCGATGCCGACGATCGCCGCCGACATGGTGCGGGTCGAGACCCTGCGGGATCGGCTCGAGGCCGGCTTGAGGGAGATTTCCGACAGTCAAGGCGGCGTGATCTTCGCCGACGGGGTGGCACGGCTGCCCAATACGACGCTGTTCGCTGTTCCCGGGCTGCGGGCCGAAACCGCGGTGATCGGGTTCGATCTCGCCGGCGTCGCGGTGTCGTCCGGCTCGGCTTGCTCGTCGGGCAAGGTTCAGCCGTCGCATGTGCTGCAAGCGATGGGCTTTGGTCCGGAACTTGCTCAGTCGGCTATACGGATCAGTCTCGGCTGGGAGAGTAGTGAATCCGACATCGAATCCTGTCTGCAAGCTTGGAAAAAGCTTGCCGGCAACCTAACTAAAGGTGGTCGCGAAACACAGCCAGAACGGTTCTAAGAGGGTTTCAACCCGCGTTGGATCGTGTAAGCATGTGTCCCGCAGATCCACCGCGGTCCTTGAAACCGCGAGCGGAGGTTTGAATGGCTGCCGTCCAAGAGACCGTCGATCGGGTTCGCCAGATCGACGTCGATCAATATCGCTATGGGTTCGAGACGCTGATCGAATCCGACAAGGCCCCGAAGGGGCTGTCGGAAGACATCGTCCGCTTCATCTCCGCCAAGAAGAACGAGCCGGATTGGATGCTGCAATGGCGGCTGGAGGCGTATCGCCGCTGGCTGACCATGACAGAGCCGACCTGGGCGCGGGTGGACTATCCCAAGATCGATTTCCAGGATCTCTATTATTATTCGGCGCCGAAGCCGAAGAAGACCGTCGGCTCGCTCGACGAGATCGATCCGGAGATCCTGAAGACT
>NZ_BADD01000268.1 GCF_000333455.1 Rhodopseudomonas sp. B29 | reverse complement strand
CGGCTCACGCGCCGCCGCGATGCGATCTTCCAGGTCGTGTTGCCCGGTCACTATCGCGAGCATTGCCTGCTCGGCGGCGTTGCGATCGCCGCGGGCCTGCTACGCGCGGTGCGGGCCGCCGTGCCTTGTGCTCGCGAAGTCGCAGTTGGCTTCGGCGGTGCTGGCCGGCTGCGCGCGGTCGTGGTGCTGTCGTCGCCGCGGGCCGGCGAAGCCAAGAAGGCGATGTTCGCGGTGTGGGCCGCCGTGAATCTGGTCAAGCAGGTAGTGATCGTCGACGACGACATCGATCCTTGGGACTCGGAACGCGTCGAATGGGCGACCGCGACCCGTGCGAAGCCCGATCGCGATTACCTGATCGTGCCTGAAGTCCGCGCCGACCGTTCCGAGCCGCTGGACCATGACGGCACCATCACCAAGCTCGGCATTAATGCGACGCGCCGCGCCGGCGATCGTGACTGGCGTCTGGCGCGGCCACCGCAGGCGGCGATGCAGGCCGCCCGGGAAATCCTCGACCGCAGCCGCAACAACGCTGCCAAACAACCGACCCTGTCCACCTGACCGATGGAGCTCCCCATGCCGAAACACCCTTCGTCTGCGCCAGTCTTCATCAAGAAGGCGGCCCTCAGCGCTATGTTTGCGATCTCGCTGCTGACCACGGCGGCGATGCCGGCCAAGGCCGACATCAAGATCGGCTTCCAGGTCCCGCTCACGGGACCTGCGGCCACCGACGGCAAGTCGGCGCAGATCGCCGGCCAGATGGCGGTCGACGACATCAACGCCGCCGGCGGCGTCAACGGCGAAAAGATCCAGCTCGTCACCTATGACGATCAGGCCAAGTCCGACCAGGCGATCTTCACGGCCAACAAGCTGATCGGTGAAGACGGCGTCAAGCTGGTGGTCAACGGCAGCTACTCGGCCTCGGGCCGCGCGGCGGCGCCGGTGTTCCAGCAGGCCGGCGTAGTGATGATCTCCGCCTATGGCGTGCATCCCGACATCACCAAGGCCGGCGACTACAATTTCCGCCTGGTGCATCTCGGCCCGCCGCAGGGCGCCGCCACCGCGCTGTATATCGGCAAGACGCTCGGGCTTAAGAAGATCTCGGCCATCACCATGGACAATGATTACGGCCAGGCGACGATGGACGGCTTCGTCGGCGCCGCGCCGAAATACGGCGTCGAGGTGCTCAACAAATACAGCTACTCGCTGAAGGACCGCCAGTTCGGCTCGATCGTCGCCAGCGTCAAGCGCGACAACCCCGACGCGGTTTATGCCACCGGCTATTTCTTCACTGCCGGCCCGCTGGTCGCCCAGCTTCGCGCCGCCGGCATCACCGTGCCGATCATCGGCTCGCAGGCGTTCGACTCGGAGAAGTTCATCGAGATCGCCGGCCCCGCGGCGGACGGCACCTACATCATGGACAGCTTCGATCGCGATCGCAAAGACGAGAAGCTGCAGAAGTTCTTCTCGGGCTTCAAGGAAAAGGCCGGCTATTCGCCCGAAGGCGTCGCGGCGATCACCTATTCGTCGTTCATGCTGATGGCCGATGCCATCAAGCGCGCCGGCTCGGCCGAGCCCGCCAAGGTCCGCGACGCGCTCGCCGCCACCAAGAACTTCCCGATCCTCGAAGGCACGCTGAACGGCTTCAACAGCCTGCACGAGATCATCATGCCGATCAGCGTCAACGTCATCAAGGACGGCAAGTTCAAGTCGGCCGGCATGATCACCGATCTCGACGCGTTCGCGCCGCCGGAGAAGTAACCAGCGTCTCGCGCATCCGGAGCCTTGCGCTCCGGATGCCGGCTTCGGCTCGTCAGGATCAGGCCCGTGTATTACGTCGACCTCGCCGTCACCGGCATCAGCTTCGGGTGCATGTACGCCATGATGGCGGTCGGCCTGACGCTGGTCTATGGCCTGCTGCGTATCCTGCACGTCGCCCATGCGGCGGTGTTCGCGCTCGGCGCCTATGTGGTGGTGCTGGTCGCCAACGCCACGGGAAGCCTGATCCTCGGCTTCCTCGCGTCGATCTTGATCACGCCGCTGTTCGGTGTCGCGATCTATCGGCTGCTGTATCAGCCGCTGCTGAAATATCGACCCGACGTGCCGATGATCGCCTCGGTCGGATTGCTGGTGCTGATGCAGGACGCGTTCCGCATCGTGTTCGGCGAGCAAGGCGTCACCTTCCGCTCCAATCCGCTGGCGTTCACGACCTTCAATCTCGGCAGCGTCACCTTCAACGCCGTGCAACTCGCGCTGGTGATCTCCGCCGTCGTGATCTTCGTCGGCCTGCACGTCTTCACGACCCGCACCCGCATGGGCATCGGCTGGCGCGCGACGGTGTCGCGGCCGCAGATCGCAACCTCGTTCGGCATCGACTCGATCAAGGTGCGCTATCTGAATTTCGCCATCGGCTCGGCGCTGGCGGCGATCGCCGGCGGGCTGGTGGCGCTGCTCAACAATCTGGTCGATCCGTCGATCGGCGCGGTGGTCAGCTACAAGGCGCTGGCCATCATCGTGCTCGGCGGCCTCGGCAGCGTGCGCGGCACGCTGATCGCCAGCCTGGTGCTCGGGTTGGTCGAGGCCTACGGCACCGTGTTCATCGGCGACTGGCTCGATCGTGACGCCATCGCCTTCCTCGCACTGATCGCACTGCTGATGATCCGGCCGCAGGGCTTCACCGGAGCCCGCACCGCATGACCGCTTACGAGATCAGCATCCTGTCGGTGATCGGCATCAACGTCATCCTGGCCGTCAGCCTCAACATGATCTCCGGCTTCTGCGGCCAGATCAGCCTTGGGCACAGCGCCTTCTTTTGGCGCCGGCGCCTATGCGGCGGCACTGGCGATGGTCGGCACGTCGAACGGATTGATTGCGCTGCTGGCGTCGATCGCGGCCGGCTGCGCGCTCGGGCTGGTCGTTGGCTTCGCATCGCTGCGGGTGCGCTCCGACTTCCTCGCGGTGACGACCATCGGCGTCAACTTCCTGTTCACCGGCTTCGTCCGCAAGCAGGCCTGGCTCGGTGGCGAGATGGGCATCAGCGGCATTCCGCCGACCGGGCTGGGCGCCACCGGCAACATGGCGATGATCCTGGCCTTCGCCTTCGCCACCATCCTGTTCAGCCTGTATGTCGACCGCTCGTGGATGGGCTTCGCGTTCCGTGCCGTCGGTGAGGACGAGTCCGCCGCGACGACGCTCGGTATCGACTCGCGTGCCTACAAGCTGGCGGCGTTCGGCATCGGCACAGCGTTCGCCGGCCTCGCCGGCGGGCTGTATGCGTTCTTCACACAGTTCATCACCGCGGATGCGTTCGACTTCATCCTGTCAGTGACGCTGATGGCCATGGTGGTGATCGGCGGCATCGGTTCGACGCTCGGCGTGGTGGTCGCCGCGATCGGGCTGACGCTGCTGCCCGAGGTGATCCGCTTCGTCAATGATTATCGCCTGCTGGTCTATGGCGGCTTGTTGGTGCTGGTGATCCGCGTCGCGCCGGGCGGACTCGCCGGCGTGGTGCGCAAGCTGTTCGCGAGGGCGTCATGACGGCGGCGCTTCGGCTCGACGACGTCGCGATCCGCTTCGGCGGCGTGCAGGCGGTCGGCGGCGTGTCGTTCGCGGTCGAGCAGGGCGACTTCGTCGGATTGATCGGGCCCAACGGCGCCGGCAAGACGACGCTGATCCGGATCATCGCCGGCTTGCTGCGGCCGGATCGCGGCCGCGTTACGCTTGGTGACGTCGACGTCACCCGCGAAGGCACGGCGGCGCGTGTGCGTCGCGGGCTGTCGCTGACGCATCAGATCGTGCGGCCGTTTCGCGAGATGACCGTGCTCGACAACGTCGTGCTCGGCGCCGGCCATCGCCACACCAGCAGTCCGTTCCGCGCTCTGGCGCATCTCAGCCGCAGCGACGAGGCGGAACGCGCCGCCGCGATTCTCGCCCGCGTCGGACTCGGCGGCACCGAGACCAAGCTCGCCGCGTCGCTGCCGCTCGGCCAGATGAAGCGGCTCGAAGTCGCGCGGGCTCTGGCGGTCGATCCCAAGGTGATCCTGCTCGACGAGCCGCTTGCGGGCCTCAATCACACCGAAGCCGCCGCGCAGGTCGAGACTATCGTCGAGCTACAGCGCGGCGGCGTCACGGTGATCCTCGTCGAGCACAATCTCGAGCAGGTGATGCGGGTGTGTCGTCGTCTGGTCGTGCTCAACAACGGGCTCCTGATCGGCGACGGCGATCCGCACGCGGTGATGGCCGATCCGGTGGTGCACGATGCCTATGTGGGCAGCGGAGGCGCACATGCTGACGCTTGATCGGCTGAGCTGCGGCTACGGCTCGGTGCAGGCCGCGCACGATGTCTCGCTACATGTGACGAAGGGCTCGATCTTCGCGCTGCTCGGCCCAAACGGCGCCGGCAAGACATCGACCATCATGGCGGTGATGGGTCACATCGACATTCAGGGCGGGAGCATCCTGCTCGAAGGCGCCGACATCACCAAGCGGCGTGCCATCGACAGGGTCAGGCTCGGTGTCGCGCTTGTGCCGGAGGGGCGGCAGTTGTTCTCCGACCTCACGGTCGACGAGAACCTTACCGTCGGCGGCTACGCCTTTCCGGCGAGTTCCGACGCCGCCAAGCGCGAGCGCGTGTTCAGTTACTTCCCGCGGCTCTATGAGCGGCGCAATCAGATGTCCGGATCGTTGTCCGGCGGCGAGCAGCAGATGTTGGCGATCGGCCGCGCGCTGATGGCCGAACCGCGGCTGCTGCTGGTCGACGAACTGTCGCTCGGGCTGATGCCCAAGATGGTCGATCTCTGCCTCGACGCGCTGCTGGCGCTGAAGCGCGAGGGGCTCACCATCGTGCTGATCGAGCAGAACACCGCGCGCGCGCTCGATGTCGCGGATCAGGTCTGCGTGCTGTCGTCGGGCTTGCAGGTCTATCAAGGCACCGCTGCCGAGGCCAAGGCCGCCGGCTCGATGTTCGCGAAGTTTCTCGGCATGGGCGACGAGGTCGCACCGGGCTGAAACGAACAACAAGGAGGAATGCGGTGGCGCGAGCGCTGAAGATGGAGGATGTCGAGGCCGGGACGATCGGCGGCTTGTTCCTGTCGGCCGGCGGCTCCGGCCGCAACCAGGTCGCCAAGAACGTCGCTCTTGGGCAGATGGCGCTCGACTATGGCGGCGTGCGGCTGGTGTCGCTCGACGAACTCGATCCCGACGCGCTGGTGATCACTGCGACCGCGGTCGGCGCGCCGGGCTTCGCCAATTGGGCGATCCGGCCACGCGACGCGATCGACGCGGCGCGTAGGCTCGTAGCGCATATCGACCGGCCCATCGCCGGCGTGATCTGCGGCCACGTCCCGGGCTTCAACGCTTGGCTCGTCGCCGCGGCGCTCGGCCTCGACTATGTCGACGCCGCCTCCAACGGTCGCGGTCATCCAACGGTCAAGATGGGCGGCATGGGGCTGGCGTCCCGGCTCGATCTGTCGATCACCCAGGTCGCCTGCAGCGGCAGCGCAGCCGAGCAGAACAAACTGTCGTTCATGGCCGAGGGCGATATCGTCCGCACCTCGACCATGCTGCGTCAGGCTGCGGTGGTGAATGGCGGACTAATTTATGCGGCGCGCGGGCCGTTGACGGCCGGCTTCATTCGCGAGAACGGTGCGCCCGGTGCGATCAGCTTCCAGCTCGAGCTCGGCCGCGCCATGCAGGCGGCGAGCGGCGCCGATTGCGTCCGCGCCACTGTCGAGGCGCTCGGCGGCGAACTGCTGGTGGACGGCGAAGTGATCGAGAACACCGTGTCCTATGGCGGCGGCTTCGATCTCGGCAAGATGATGGTGCGCGGCGACAAGGGTGAGGTCACGCTCGGCATCTACAACGAGTTCATGACCGCCGATATCGGCGGCAAGCGCGTCGCGACGTTCCCCGACATGATCGGCTCGCTCGATCCGGCCACTGGCGACGTGGTGTCGATCTCCGAATCCAAACCCGGCACCCGCGTCGCCATCGTAATCGCCCACCGCTCGAAGTTTCCAGTCGGCAAAGGCGCGCTCGACCCGGCGGTGTTTCCCGAAGTCGAGCAAGCGATGGGCGTGGATATGCGGTCGTATTTGTGACGAAACACCAAGGCGTTTCCCGTCATTGCGAGCCGAAGGCGAAGCAATCCAGCTCCGTGGACTGCGCTGGATTGCTTCGTCGCTTCGCTCCTCGCAATGACGGGGCGAATGCCGCGAACTAACACTGAGGACATTTCATGCTGCGCCTTACGACAGCCGTCTCTCCGGAAACGCCTGGAAAGTCCGCATCCTGCTGCGTCAGCTCGGCTTGCCGTTCGAGCGCGTAACGCTCGATCTCGCAACAGGCGTGACGAAGCAGCCGGACTTCCGCGCCAAGGGCCGGTTCGCTCGTATCCCGGTCCTCGAACTGGAAGACGGCCGCACGCTGGTCGAGTCGGCGGCGATCCTGCTGTATCTCGCCAAGGGCACGCGCCTTCTGCCCGACGACAAGTATCTACGCGCCGAGGTCACGAGCTGGCTCACCTTCGAGCAGGCCGATCTGCTCAAGGCGCTGGCGCTGCCGCGGTTCTGGCACATGCGCGGCATTCAGGAGCAGATGAAGCAGCGCATCGCCGACTTCCACGAAGCGACCTATCCGGCGCTGCAGCTCCTCGAAGACTGGCTGGCGGCGCATCAATGGTTGGTGGACGAGCGCTACACCGTCGCCGACCTCGGCGTGTTCGGCTACGTCGCGATGGCGGAGGAGGGCGGCTACGACATGCAGCGCTTCCCGGCGATCCGCCGCTGGCTCGATCAGATCAAGCAACAACCCGGCTACGTGCCGCTGGTGGAGGACTGACGTATGAACATTCCGATCCGGCGCGGCAAAGAGGTCAAGGCGGCGCGCGGCACCGAGCTGCGCTGCAAAGGCTGGCGGCAGGAAGCCATCCTGCGGCTCCTGGAGAACAATCTCGAAAACGGCGAGGATCCCGAGAACCTCGTCATCTACATGTCGATTGCCCGCGCGGCGCGCGACTGGAACAGCTTCGACCGCATCGTCGCGACGCTGACGACCATGCGTGAGGACCAGACCTTCGTGATGCAGTCGGGCAAGCCGATCGGCCTATTTCAAGGCCAGCCGACGACGCCGCTGGTGATCATGGCCAACGGCAACATTGTCGGCGAGTGGAGCCAGGAGGAGACCCGCCGCAAGCTGGACGACATGGGCTTGACCATCATGCCCGGCATGACCGCCGCGGCGTGGCAGTATATCGGCAGCCAGGGCATCCTGCAGGGCACCTACGAGACCTTCATGGCGGCGGCACGCCAGCATTTCGGCGGCACGCTCGCCGGTCGCTTGCTTCTGACCAGCGGCTGCGGTGGCATGAGCGGTGCGCAGCCGCTGGCCGGCAAGCTCGCCGGCGCGGCGACGCTGGTGATCGAGGTCGACCAGGCGCGGATCGACCGCCGCATCGAGAGTGGTTACTGCGACGCCTCGACCTCCGATCTCGACGAAGCGCTGGCGCGCTGGCAGGCGGCGCGGGACGCGCGCGAGCCGTTAGCGCTGGCTCTATGTGCTAACTCCGCAGTGGTGCTGCCGGAGATCGCGCGGCGCGGCATCGTGCCGGACATCGTCACCGACCAGACCTTCCCCGATCCGCTGAAGGGCTATGTGCCGGCCGAGCTGACGCTCGAACAAGCGCGCGCCATGCGCAAGAGCGATCCGGAGCAACTAATGGCGCTGGCATCACGCTCGGTCGCGACCCACGTCCGTGCCATGCTGGACTTCCTCGACAAGGGCTCGATCGTGTTCGAATACGGCAACAGCCTGCGTGCCGAGGCCAGAACGGCCGGCGTCGAGGACGCGTTCCGGATGAGGTCGTTCGTCGACCTCTACATCCGCCCGCTGTTCTGTCAGGGTATCGGGCCGTTCCGCTGGATCGCGGTGTCGGGCGATCCGCAGGACATCTACACGATCGACGACATAATCCTGGAGACGTTCTCGTCCAATCACCCGATCGCCTCCTGGATCGACAAGGCCCGCACCCATGTGAAATTCACCGGCCTGCCGGCGCGGATCGGCTGGCTCGGTTATGGCGAGCGCAGCCGCCTGGCGTTGCTGGTCAACGAAGCGGTCGCCGACGGCAGGCTGAAGGGTCCGATCGCCTTCACGCGTGATCATCTGGACTCGGGCTCGGCGGCGATGCCGTATCGCGAGACCGAGAACATGAAGGACGGCTCGGATGCCATCGCCGACTGGCCGATGCTCAACGCGCTGCTGAACTGCGCTTCCGGTGCCGACCTCGTCGCCATCCACGGTCTGGGTAGTCGTGGCGTCAGCGCCGGCGCCACCATCGTGGCCGACGGCAACCTGGCGACCGCGGAACGGCTGAAGCGCGTGCTCGATGGCGATCCCGGCATCGGTGTACTGCGGCATGCGGACGCCGGCTACGATCTGGCGATCGAGCAGGCCGAGCGCTTCGGCCTGTCGGCGACGATTCCGAAGTCACTCGGCTGAGGCGCTGCGGCGCACGAAGCCGATTGACATCGGATCGGGCTCCTCAATAATGTATAGACATATTCCCCGGCCGGGTCGGGGGAGGGCGGTGCGTGCGCGCTGCCGTCTGTCATGCCTCAACCGCCGGAGCCGCCCGTGCCGCCGATCTATATCGACTATCTTAATCGTCTCGACATCGAAGAGCTGAAGATCACCGACGAGGAAATCCTCGCCGCGATCGAGACCAGCCTGGCCAGCCAGGGCCGCGGCGAGAGCGTGATCGAGCCGCGCATGCATCTCGAGCCCGGCGTCGCCAATGGCCATTTCAACGTGCTGCGCGGCGCCCTCAAGGAGCCGATCGACTCCGCGGGCGTGAAGATCGTCGGTGATTTCGTCGACAACTACAAAATCGGCTTCCCGTCCGAGCTGGCGGTGTTGTGCCTGTTCGATCCGCGTACCGGCGCCCCGAAGGCGATCCTCGACGCCAGCGGCATCACCGACATGCGCACCGGCGCGGTGACGGCGGTCGGCGCCAAGTACCTCGCGCGCAAGTCCTCCAAGGTGCTCGGCCATATCGGGGCCCGCGGCACGGCTTATTGGAACGTACGGCTGCTCAACCACATTTTCGATTTCGACGAGATCCGCGTGCATTCTCGCCGCGAGGAGAGCCGCCGCGGCTTCGCGGAACGTCTCAGCCGCGACCTCGGCAAGAAGGTGATCGCCACCGAAGATTGGCAGTCCTGCGTCGAAGGAGCCGACATCATCGTCGAGGCGTCGCGGCTCAATGAGCCGATGCCGATGCTGAAGACGTCGTGGATCAAGCCGGGCGCATTCGTGGTGCCATACGGCACGATGAGCGCGGTCGAACTGACGCTGACCGACATCATGAGCAAGCTGGTGGTCGACGATTGGGGTCAATGCAAGGGCGGCAAGTTCGGCAGCCTGCGCGCCCATGTCGAGGCCGGCAAGCTGTCCGAACAGACGCTGCACGGCGAACTCGGCCAGATCGTCGCCGGGCTGAAGCCGGGCCGCGAGAGCGAGCAGGAAACCAATTTGTTCTGGCACCGCGGCCTGTCGCTGTCCGACATAGCGCTCGGTCACGCCATGTTGGAGAAGGCGCAGCGCCTCGGCATCGGCCAGCGGCTGCGCTTCGCCTAACGCCGCGATGGCCTACGTCGCAAACGCCCGGATGTACGCCGTCAACGCGGCCGCAAGTGCCGCGTGGAAGGATCTGTTCGAATGGCTGGCGCGCGACAGCGGCGTCGATCTCGTCGCCGTCGACCACGTTTATCCGGCGGCGCTTGCGGAGCTATGGGCGCGGCCGGACCTCGGCTGCGCCTTCATGTGCGGCTTTCCCTACATGCTGGCCGCGCACAAGCCGCAGGCCGTCGCGGCGCCGGTGCCGGTCGGCGCGCCGATCAACGGACAGCCGGTCTACGCGACGCGACTGATCGTTCGAAGCGACTCCCGCTATCAACAGCTCGAAGATACGTTCGGCGGCCGGCTCGGTTTCACCGTTCCGGATTCGCATTCCGGCTACAATGCGCTGCGCCATCATCTGCTGCCGTACTACCAGGCCCGCGGCGCCCGGCTGTACACACAGAGCATCGGACCATTGACGACACCGCGCCGCGTGATCGAGGCGCTGATTGCCGGCGATATCGACGTCGGCCCGCTCGACGGCTACGCGTTCGATCTGATGCTGCGGCACGAGCCGGAACTCGCAACGTCGCTCCGGGTGATCGCCATTACCGATCCGGCTCCGATCCCATTCCTGGTCGCCAGTCCGAGCTGCCCGGCAGAAATCGTCGCGGCGTTGCGCACGTCGCTGCTGCGTTTCGGCGATGCGGAGGAGGGCGCTGATTTGCGAGACCGGCTGTGCCTGCAAGGCTTTGCGCCGGTCAAGCTTGATAACTACGAACCGATCACGCGCTGGGATCGCGAGGCGCGCGAGGCCGGCTATGCGGAGCCGATCTGAGTCTTCAGGCGGGCCGCAGCCAAGCCAAATAGCAATTGCAGTCATGGCCGAGCTGCAAGCCGAACGAAGTCATCGTCGCCTTGTGCAGGACCGCCGCGTCGCCGCCTGACAATTCGACCGGCTCCGCTCCGCCGGAGAGCTGCACCCGGCCTCTGGCCGATATCACGACGGCAATTTCCCAGGCATCAAATGCGAGGCTCGCCGTTTCGGCGACGTTCTGCAGCCGATGCGTGAAGCGGCCCCGCCGGGTCATCACATTGAGGTCGAGGATGTCGCCGGCGACGAGTTTGGCGCTGGTCGGCACGTCGCCGGGAAACACGACCGGCTCCGACTCCGGTGTAAGTGTCACAGGGTCGCGGCCGTCGATCGTCAGGATCATGCCGCGCCCGCTCAGTACCGCGAGCGTGCGGTCGATTTGCGGAAAGGTCGAGAACGGGCCATCGCGGCCGACGCAGGCCATGCTGATGCGCCAGTCGAAATCATCGAACGTTGCGCCCTGCGGCGAGACGGCGATCTCGGTGGTCGAGCCGCCGCCGTTTTTCCACGGCGTGACGCGGCAACTGCCGGCGCGGATAATCTGCATGCCGAACTACGCGAGGCTCGGCAGATCGAGGCCGTGCTCGCGGGCGCAGTCAATGGCGATGTCGTAGCCGGCATCGGCATGGCGCATTACGCCGGTCGCCGGATCGTTCCACAGCACGCGGCCGATGCGCCGCGCCGCGTCCGGTGTGCCGTCGCAGACGATCACCATGCCGGAGTGCTGCGAAAAACCCATGCCGACGCCGCCGCCGTGATGCAGCGACACCCAGGTGGCGCCGCTGGCGCAGTTGAGCAGCGCGTTGAGCAGCGGCCAGTCCGACACCGCGTCGGAGCCGTCGCGCATCGCTTCGGTCTCGCGATTCGGGGAGGCGACCGAGCCGGAGTCGAGATGATCGCGGCCGATCACCACCGGTGCCTTGAGTTCGCCCTTGGCGACCATTTCGTTGAAGGCGAGGCCGACGCGGTGGCGATCGCCGAGGCCGATCCAGCAGATGCGCGCCGGCAGGCCCTGGAAGCTGATGCGCTCGCGCGCCATGTCGAGCCAGTTGTGCAGATGCGCGTTGTCCGGCAGCAGCTCCTTCACCTTCTGGTCTGTGCGATAGATGTCTTCCGGATCGCCTGACAGCGCCGCCCAGCGGAACGGGCCGATACCGCGGCAGAACAGCGGGCGGATATAGGCCGGCACGAAGCCGGGGAAGTCGAACGCCTCGGCGACGCCTTCCTCCAGCGCCACCTGGCGAATGTTGTTGCCGTAGTCGACGACCGGAATGCCCATGCGGTGGAAGTCGAGCATGGCGCGGACGTGCTCGGCCATCGACTTCTTCGCGGCAGTTGCTACGGCCTTCGGATCGCTCTCGCGCCGGGCTTCCCAGTCGGACAGACTCCAACCCTTCGGCAAGTAACCGTTGACCGGATCGTGCGCCGAAGTCTGATCGGTGACGGCGTCGGGTCGTACGCCGCGGCGAACTAACTCAGGGAAAATATCGGCGGCGTTGCCGAGCAGGCCGATCGACACCGGCTTGCCGGATTTCTTGGCGTCCTCGAGCATCGCCAATGCTTCGTCGAGCGAGCCGGCCTGCTTGTCGAGATAGCGCGTGCGCAGCCGCATCTCGATAC
This sequence comes from Rhodopseudomonas sp. B29, assembly GCF_000333455.1. Classification (GTDB taxonomy): domain Bacteria; phylum Pseudomonadota; class Alphaproteobacteria; order Rhizobiales; family Xanthobacteraceae; genus Rhodopseudomonas. Next base: position 12,478 of record NZ_BADD01000268.1, on the reverse strand, counting down.
GCGACGGCTGGCATTCGACCGCGAGGCACGACGCGCCGGCCATCACCGCGGCGAGGGGCTGTGCGCCGCCCATGCCGCCGAGGCCGGCGGTCAGAATCCATTTGCCGGCGAGATTGCCGCCATAGTGCTTGCGGCCGAGTTCGGCGAAGGTTTCGTAGGTCCCTTGTACGATGCCCTGGGTGCCTATGTAGATCCACGAGCCGGCCGTCATTTGGCCGTACATCATCAGGCCCTTGCGATCGAGTTCGCTGAAGTGATCCCAATTCGCCCAATGCGGCACCAGATTGGAATTGGCGATCAGCACCCGCGGCGCGTCGGCATGAGTCTGGAACACGCCGACCGGCTTGCCGGATTGCACCAGCAGCGTCTTGTCGCCGTCGAGCCGGCGCAGCGCGCCGACGATGCGGTCGAAGCTCTCCCAGTCGCGCGCGGCGCGGCCGATGCCGCCATAGACGACGAGTTTCGCCGGCTTCTCTGCTACTTCGGGATCGAGGTTGTTCATCAGCATGCGCAGCGGCGCTTCGGTCAGCCACGATTTCGCGGTGAGATCGCTGCCGCGGGCGGCGCGGATGATGCGGGCGTTGTCGATGCGCGTCATGTGTCGATGTCCATCAGTTGATCGAAGCGGTCACTGGCCGTGACGCACCCGGGCGTGCAGGGGATTGAAGCCGATGCGGTAGACCAGCTCGGCCGGCCGCTCGATATTCCAGATCGCGAGGTCGCAGGCCTTGCCGGCTTCCAGTGTGCCGATGTCGTGTAGCAGCCCCAGTGCGCGCGCCGCCTCACGCGTCACCGCGGCGAGGCATTCGTCGACGGTGAGACGGAACAGCGTCGCGCCCATGTTCATGGTCAGCAGCAGCGACGTCAGCGGCGAGGTGCCGGGATTGCTGTCAGTGGCGAGCGCGATCGGCACGCCATGCTGGCGCAGCGCCGCGACCGGCGGCTGCTGATGTTCGCGGATGAAGTAATAGGCACCGGGCAGCAGCACCGCCACGGTGCCGGCGGCCTTCATCGCCGTGACGCTGGCCTCGCTGGCGTATTCGAGATGATCGGCCGACAGCGCGCCATACTTTGCGGCCAAAGCGGCGCCCGACAGGTCGTTGAGCTGATCGGCATGGAGCTTGACCGGCAGGCCGAGTTCGCGCGCCTTGTCGAACACCCGCGCGGTTTCTTCCGGAGAGAACGCAATGGTCTCGCAGAACGCGTCGACCGCGTCGGCGAGTCTGTCAGCAGCGATGGCGGGCAGCATCTCGTTGCAGACGAGGTCGATATAGTCGCCGCTGCGGCCTTTGTATTCGGCCGGCGTGGTGTGGGCGCCGAGGAAGGTGGTACGCACCGTCACCGGCGCGAGTTCGCCGAGCCGGCGCGCGGCCTGTAACTGCCGGCGCTCCGTGGCAAGCTCGAGGCCGTAGCCGGACTTGATCTCGATGGTGGTGACGCCCTCGGCGATCAGCGCGTCGAGCCGCGGCTTGGCGGCGGCAACGAGATCGTCGACCGATGCGGCGCGGGTCGCCTTGACGGTCGAGACGATGCCGCCGCCGGCGCGGGCGATTTCCTCGTAGCTGGCGCCAGCGAGGCGCAGTTCGAACTCGGCGGCGCGGTTGCCGCCATAGACCAGATGGGTGTGACAGTCGACCAGGCCCGGCGTGATCCAGCGCCCTTCGCAATCGATGCGCTCCGCGGCATCGAAGGATGGTGCCTCCGCGGCCGAACCGGCATAGACGATGCGGCCATCCTGCGCGGCGATCATGCCGTCTTCGACGATGCCGAGGCCGGGCCGGAACGGCGCCAGGGTAGCTAGGCGGCAGCGATACCAGATACGATCGACACGGGTCATGCGAGCAGCTACCGGCTTGGCAGGACGATTATTTGTCTATACATATTAGATCATCCATTGTCCATCCGTTTCGATGTCCGGAGGCCTGCGTGACGGTGCTTTTCTTCGACAACGCGCTGCTGCCGCAGGGCTGGGTCCGCGACGTCCGGCTGACGCTGGAGGATGGCCGCATCGCCACCGTCGAGACCGGCGTGGCGCTGCAGCTCGGCGACGATCATCACCACATAGGCCTGCCCGGAATGAGCAATCTGCACAGCCACGCGTTCCAGCGCGCGATGGCTGGACTCACCGAAGCGCGGGGCGCCACCGCGGACAGCTTCTGGACCTGGCGCGAGCTGATGTATCGCTTCGTGCAGCGGATCACGCCGGACGAGGTGGAGGCGATCGCCGCGCAGGTCTATGTCGAGATGCTGGAGGCGGGCTACACGCGCGTCGGCGAATTTCACTACGTGCATCACGATGCCGGCGGGCAGCCCTATGCGGATATCGCGGAGTTGGCGCATCGGGTCATCGCTGCCTCGCAGTCGACCGGCATGGCGCTGACGCTGCTGCCGGTGTTCTACGCGCACGCCGGCTTTGGCGGTCGCGCTCCAGAGCCGCTGCAGCGGCGCTTCATCAACACGCCGGATCAGTTTGCCCGGCTGATCGAACAATGTCGCACCGCGTTGGAGAGTGTCCCCGGTGCCGTGCTCGGCATCGCGCCGCATTCGCTGCGCGCGGCGACGCCGGACGAACTCGGCGGCATCGTGCCGCTGGCACAGGATGGGCCGATCCACATCCATGTCGCCGAACAGACCCGCGAGGTCGAGGATTGTGTTGCGTGGAGCGGCCAGCGCCCGGTGGAATGGCTGCTCGACCACGCGCCGGTCGATCGCCGCTGGTGCCTGATTCACGCCACGCATACCAACGCGCACGAACTGCGCGGCATGGCGGAGCGCAGCGTCGTGGCCGGGCTGTGCCCGATCACAGAAGCCAATCTCGGCGACGGCACGTTCGATCTGCCGACGTTCCTGCAGCACGGCGGCGGCTTCGGCGTCGGCAGCGACTCCAACGTGCTGATCGGCCTCGCCGACGAGCTGCGCCAGCTCGAATACAGCCAGCGGCTGGCGCGCCGGGCGCGCAGCGTCACCGCGGTGGACTACGCGCCTTCGACCGGACGCGCGCTGTTCGATCGCGCGCTGGCCGGCGGCGCGCAGGCGCTGGGTGTGGACCGCGTCGGGCTGGTGCAGGGCGCCGTAGCCGACATCGTCAGCCTCGACGCCGATCATCTGGCACTGGCCGGACGCAGCGGCGACGCGCTGCTGGATAGCTGGATTTTCGCCGCGTCGCGGGCCGGGGTTGTGGATTGCGTCTGGACAGCGGGCCGCAAGGTTGTGACAAACGGACGTCATCATCAACGCGACGCGGCCGAAGCCCGCTTCCGCCGCGCTCTGCACAACCTTCTATCGGCATGAACGCCAAATCCCACGCCTCTCCCAATGGCTCCCCGACCGCGCTGTATCAGCGTATCCGCGGCGACCTGGAGAGGAAGATCCTGTCCGGCGACTGGCCGCCGGGCCACCGCGTGCCGTTCGAGCACGAGCTGATGCAGAGCTACGATTGCTCGCGCATGACCGTGAACAAGGTGCTGTCGGGGCTGGCGACTGCGGGACTGATCGAACGGCGACGGCGCGCCGGCAGCTTCGTGTCGCGCCCGCGGGTGCAATCGGCGATCCTGCAGATCCCCGACCTCAAGGCCGAGGTCGAGAAACGCGGCGAGCACTACGGCTATCGGCTGCTGGCACTGGAGAAGCGCGGCGCGTCCGCGGCCGACAAGGCCCGCATCGGCGTCGCGCTACGCGCGCCGGTCCTGGCGCTGCGCTGCCGGCACGAAGCCGAGGGCCAGCCGTTCGCGCTGGAAGACCGGCTGATCAATCTGCGCGCCGTGCCTGAAGCGATGCAGCAGGACTTCTCGCAGACGCCGCCCAACACCTGGCTGGTCGGGCAGGTGCCGTGGACCGAGGCCGAGCATCGCATCGCCGCGGAAGCCGCCGATGAAGCGACCGCGGCCGAATTGCGGATCGAGCCGGGTGCTGCGTGCCTGACGATCGAGCGCCGAACCTGGCGAGGGGGTGAGCCGATCACCGCGGTGCGGCTCATCCACCCGGGTCACATGTATGATCTCGTCGCCCGCTTCACGCCGTCGGCGTGAGCGGGCGGGCGATTACTTCTTCAGCGCGTCCGTGACGTAGCTGTTGGTCCACAGATCGTTCTCCGATCCTGCGGCATCGAACTGCTTGCCAAAATCGACCCCGATATCGCGCGCCGAGGTGATGGCGTTTTGAACACCTTCGCGGTCGATCTTGCCGCCGTCCGCGGTGCCGCTCTTGAGCGACTTCACCGCGATGACGATCGCCTCGGGATCGGCTTTGGCGAAGAACTGCTTCTGAATTGCCTGCGCGGTCTCGTCCGGCTTTTGCGCCAGCGCGGCGCTGGCTGCCTGCAGCGCGCGTGCGGTCTTGACGATCAGCTCGGCCTTCGCGGCGTCGACCGGCTTCTTCACCGCGAGCACCAGATAGGGTTGATGCGCAAGCTGCGGGAAGTCGTCGCCCATCGACACCAGCACCTTGCCGGCGCCGGCCTTCTCGGCGATGTAGCCGGCCGGCGGCGAGAGCACGAAGGCGTCGATGCGCTTGTTCTCCAGCGCCGCCTCGATCGCCACCGGATTGCCGACCTGCGCGACCTTGATATCAGCCTTGGGGTCGAGCCCGCCCTTGGTGGCCAACCAGCGCGCCGCGGCTTCCTGCGCGCCGCCGATCGCCGAGACGCCGACGGTCGCGCCCTTGAGCGCGGCGAGGCGCTTGTCCAGCGGCGCATTTGGCGCCACGCCAGCGCGCTCCAGCAGCGACGGCGCGACAACGAGGTCGAGCGTCACTTTCGACATCAGCGAGTACACCATCTGGAACGGCTGGCCCTTGGCGTAGGCGCGCATCAGCGTGTCCGAACCAACCGCGGCGAGATCGACATCGCCGGCATCGAGTGCGGCCAACGCCGCGGCGTCGCCGCCCGGCACCACCACCGCATTCGCCGTCAGTCCTTGTGCCTTGAAGCTGTCGAGCGCCCGCGCCGTCCACAGCGGCAGGAAGCTCAAGGTCGGCACGCCCTGGCCGATGCGCACCGTCTGCTGCGCCATCGCGGCGGCAGGCATGGCGAAAATCGCGGCGGACACGATCAGTGCCTTGAAGCAGCGGTCGGAGAGAGAACCAAACGCCATCGGGTTAGCTCCTGTTGTTGAAGTCGATCAGATGTCGCTCGGCGGCTGTGTCGTCGGATTCTTCCAGCGCAGCAGCCGGCGTTCGAGCCGTCCGGCGAGGAAGTTGGCGATCAGCACGAAGCCGAGCAGCAGGATGATGCCGGCGAAGACACCGGCCGGGTCATAGGTGGACGAGGCCTCGTGAATGAATAGCCCGAGGCCCTGGATCGACGAGGTAAACTCGCCGACGATCACGCCGATGACGCTGTAGGGGATCGCCATGCGCATGCCGAGGATGATGTAGGGCGACGCCGCCGGCAGATAGACGTGCCAGGTGAGCTGGCGCTGATTGGCGCCCATCACCAGTGTGAGATTGACGAGTTCGCGGTCGACGCTGCGGACGCCCGAGAACACGTTGTAGAACACCAGGAAGAACACCATGATCGAGGCCAGCGCGACCTTCGATCCGATGCCGATGCCGAACCAGATGATGAACAGCGGCGCCAGCGCGATCTTCGGAATGCCGTAGAACGCCATCACGTAAGGCTCGAAGATCCGCGCCAGTCGCGGCGAGCGGCCGAGCGCGTAGCCGCCGATGACGCCGCCGGCGACGCCGATGACGTAGCCGAGCACGAGCTCCTGACCAGTCGTGATCAGATGCGGAATGATCTCGCCCGAGGCGAACAGCTCGTACAGCCGTGCCGCGATCGCGGTCGGCTTGCTGACGTAGATCTCCTTGATCAGCCGTCCCGACGCCCACTGCCAGAACACAAGCAGGACGATGCCGGGCAACAGGCTGATGCCGAACTGGCCGAGCGCGGCGAACCGCCGGCTCCATTTGCGCGCCGCCGGCGCGGCGTCGACCGAGGCTGCATCGTTCATCGTCGTTTCCATCTCAATGCGCGCCCCGGATATCGATCTGCGAGCGGAACACCGACCACACCGCGTCGTAGGCCTGCTCGAAGCCCGGGTTCTTGAACGGCTCGAACACGTCGCGCGGCCGCGGCAGGTCGATGGCGATGTTAGCGAGCAGCCGCGACGGGCGCTGGCTGAGGATGACGACGCGATCCGCCAGCACGACGGCTTCGGTGATGTCGTGCGTCACGAAGATCACCGTGGCGCCGGCTTCGGCCGACAGCGTCTGCAGATCGTTCTGCATCACCATTCGGGTCTGCGCGTCGAGCGCGCCGAACGGCTCATCCATCAGGATGACGTCAGGGCGATACACCAGCGTGCGGGCAATCGAGCCGCGCTTCTGCATGCCGCCGGACAACTGGTTCGGATAGTAGTTTTCGAAGCCCTTGAGGCCGACGGCTTCGATCGCCTTCGCCACTTGCGCGCGGCGCTGTTCGGCCGGCACAGAGCGCAGCACCAGGGGCAGCTCGACGTTCTCCTGCAGGGTCTTCCATGGGAATAGTTGAGCCTGCTGCGGCACGAAGCCGACAGCCTGATTGACCGAGTCGATGGTGCGGCCGTGATGTTTCACGTTTCCGCGCGTCGGCATCAGCAGTCCGGCGGCCATCTGCAGCAGCGTACTCTTGCCGCAGCCGCTCGGGCCAATCACGGCGACGAACTGGCCGGGCTCTGCGTCGAACGAGATGCCGTCGAGTACGCGGATGCGGCCGCCGGAGCCGGGGGTCGCGAAATCCTGTCCGATCCCATCGAACGCTAGGACTTGTCCGGTCAAACGATCCTCCCGCGGTTCCGTTCTCGTCAGGATAGCGTGCACTCCGATAATGTATATACATAATCGCCTTCAGGTCCGGCAAGCGTGGATATTGGGCAGTGCCTGCGCAATCGGCGTGCGATGCGGCCGGGCGTGACAGTGGGGCGTCCGCCTCCTAAGACAGCGCGTCGTCAGCCTGCCAGGAGAACACCGAGTTGAGCATTCCAACCGTCGCACCGCGTCGCCTGATCGTCGGCATCTCCGGAGCGTCCGGCGTGATCTACGGCGTGCGTATGCTTCAGCTGCTGCGCAACAGCGGAATCGAGACGCATCTGGTGATGTCCAAGACCGCCGAGATCACCTTCGCGCACGAGACGCGAATGAAGATCGCCGAGGTCAAGGCGCTGGCTCACACCACGCACGCCATCGACGACATGGCGGCCGCCATCGCCAGCGGATCGTTCAAGACGATGGGCATGATCGTGGCACCGTGTTCGGTGAAGTCGATGTCCGAGATCGCGACCGGCGCCACCTCGACGCTGCTTACTCGCGCTGCGGACGTGGTACTTAAGGAACGGCGCCGACTGGTGCTGATGGTGCGCGAGACGCCGCTGCATGGCGGCCATCTTCGCAACATGGCGGCGCTGTCCGATATGGGTGCGATCATCGCGCCGCCGCTCCCGGCGTTCTACGCCAAGCCGGAAACAATTGAGGACATGGTCGAACACACGGTTGGACGCATGCTTGATCTTTTCGATATCGACGTTGGCGTGGTGCGGCGCTGGGGCGAGAAGTAACCGCCCATGCGGCCCTCGCTCCCAAACAGTTTGCCGAGCCCGCCGTCCCCGCGATATGAGCCTGGGCTATCCGTAGCCCGCCTGTTAAAATGGCGGCACCGACTCCCGGTGCCGCCGAACTGATCGTCTGGCGGAAGGTCCGTCGCCGCATCACCTCGCCATCGCTCCCTCAGGTCACGGGCCGACGCCGGTTCTCAATTCGGGGAGCGGAACGACGCTCAGGCGCGACGCTTCTTGTTCGCCGATCCCCAAGGCCAGCAGCATCATGCGACAAAGGCCGTCAGCGTATGTCGCGTCCCGGCCGTCTTCCAGCATTGCCCGAAGCCCACTGCGCATGGTGCCTACCACCAGATCGGTCGCGGCTGCCTCGTCGTCATAGCGGAAGCCTCCAGCGAGCTTCGCTTCGCGCAGGTCCGGCTTCGGATAAGCGCGCAAATCATCGTTGAGCGTTGCCGCGGTCGCGGACAGTGCCAGAACAAGCCATCCCCAAGTGGCATCCATGCCGGCCCGCATCAGCACCAGACGGGACATCGTCGCAAATCTTTCCACGGGGCAAGCGATCAAGCCTGCTGCCGCAGCGATCCCGCGAAACGGATCGCGGCCCACACTTCGCCACAACTCGTCGAACAGCGCCTGCCGGCTTTCGAAGTGATTGTAGAACGTTCCGCGCGCGACTCCGGCCGCGACGATGAAATCGTCGATTGTGGTTCGCTCCGTTCCGCTATGCGCGATCACTTGGGCCGCCGCCTGCAAGATGCGGGTGCGCATGCGGAGACGGCGTTGGGCGCCGATCTGATGTCTGCTCAGGGGGGCTCGGAGGCCCGCCGGTTGAATGGACATAGTCGATCCATATTGACATTTAATGTCTATTTTTGACATGTTCGGTCAAATTGCAAGCGTCTCCCGCAAAGGGGTGACCCGCGGCCGATAAAAATCTCAGCCACAACGAGAAGCGCATGCGGGCCTACGCCCAACATGAAGCGCGCAGTGGCGGCATAAAGGGAGGAAGCGATGAGGCCTACCGACGGCAGCCAAACAGGCGGCAATCAATTTCAACGCCGAGGACTGGATGATTTACAGCTCGGCCATCTGCGGCATTTCGCGAACCTGTCCCGCCAGTTGCCGAACCAGTGGGAACTGATGAAAGGCAAGGGCTACGGACAAGAGGATTTCGGCGGGTACCGCTTCCAACTTGCTTACATGTCCTACGCTCTGGCTCTCACGCACCGACACCGATTGCCTGCAGCGCCCGGTGTCTTCAAACCGATCTTCGAACGCTTGATCGCCAAGATGCTGCTCCCCGAAGTGTGGATGTACTGGCGTGACGTGAGCCGAGGCGGGAGCATATTCAACGCCCATCTGAGTTCGGGTTATAGCGAACAATGGGATCCCGTCGCCCGCGATAACATCATGTACAGCGCTTATCTGCAGTCGATGACGCTGTTGTACCATTATCTGTTCGACGACGCGCGCTACGCGGAGCCGGGCGCTCTGACGCTCCAATTCTGGTCGTACTTTTGGGGAGGCGAGCAAAAGCGGTTCAGCTATGATGAAAAATCGCTGAACGAGAACCTGTACTGGCAAATGGTCGAGAGCGGATATCTGGGCGTTGCGTGCGAACCGAATTGCACGTTTCAGATCTGCAATCAGCCGGCCATCTTTGGCTTCCGACTGCACGACCTGGTCTACGGCGGATCGATCGCGGCCGACGTGGTCAGCGGGTACGAGCAGGCTTGGAAAGAGTTTGGTCGGCTCGGCGACAACGGCCACTACAACATCATGCTGTCCCAGGACACCAGACAAGTACGACCCAATCTGGGGAAGTCGCCTTGGGTCGACGCATGGTGCGGAACGCTGATGAACATGTGGAATCGCGATTTCGTTCACGCACATTACGCCGACCAGGCAAAGGATTTTCTGCGAGCGGGACCGGACGGTGCACTATCGGTGATCGCGGGTGAGCGCCCCCTCGTGATGGGACAGACCATCGTCAGCGACAGCTGTGACTTCGGCTGGATGGCCGCTTGGGCGTCCGAGATGGGGGACCAGACGACGTTGGGCGGTCTGCTGAAGCACGCCGACATGTATATGTCGCCGTGCTGGCGCGACGGCGGTCTGTACTACCCGCGCAACGACGTTGCGACCGACGCGGAGGGCAATGCGTCGATGATCGAGCCGATGTCCGGCAATGTGCTGTTAGGATATGCGCGGCTGAACGTCCCAGACGGTCTCTGGGCGTTCTACAACGACCCCTGGAGCAGCGATCGGTTCGACGAACCGGCTTTGATTACGGTCTCGGATGATCTCGACGTCAGCAGAGCGTGGTTCGACGCCTCCGCCAACCGCCTGGAGTTTTCTCTTAGCGGAACTGACGCGACCGCCGAAGGGCTGGTGGTGCTGGGTAATTTGCGATCGCGTGGGTCGTGGAGCCTGTGGCTGGACGGCGCGGAAATTTCGAGCGGACGGGCCGACGTTCCCGCGAGCCAGGACAACGAGGTTGTCCGGCGTGTTGCAGATGGCCTCGTGCTCAGGCATGCGGGCGTTCGCCGCGGCGATTACGTCCTGACGTTCACGGAGTAATGCATGCTCCCGACCACATCCGAACCGCCCGCTATCCGCCCCGCATTTGATTTGATCGACCACCACGGTCGCGCCGTTGATCTCACAGCGTTCCGCGGGTCATTCGTGCTGGTCTTCTTCGGCTTCACGCACTGCCGAGTCGTATGTCCCCGGGCGCTGAAAAAACTGTCTTCAGCCCTGGAGGCGCTTGACGAAGATCCGACCCAGCTCATTGCGTTGTACATCACTGTGGATCCGGAGCGCGATACCCCACAGGTCATGCGCGCGTTCCTGGAAACATACCCGCGCATACTTGGATTGACAGGCTCGCGCGACCAGATCGAAATCGCCAAGCGCAACTTCCGCGTCTTCAGCCGACGCAGCGCCTCGCCCACGGAGGACGGCAACTACGACGTGCCGCACACCGCTATGACCTATCTGCTAGATCCCGAAGGGCGCTACATCGCGCACTTCAACGATTCGCTCGACCTCCCCGAATTTATCGAACGTCTCCGGATCGGTCTCACTGAGGGGGGACGTTGATCTATTCGGTCCAGACCGATTCAATCCACCACAGCAGGACGATGCCGGTGATCGAGATCGTCCTGCAAGGTTGTAGCTGCGGAACGGTTACTTCGCCCGCAGCCAGGGCACCATGCGGCCGAGCGTGGCGTCGTGGCGGAAGTACTGATGCCACAGTGCGCCGACGACGTGGATCGCGACGACCGCCAGGCTGACGACGAAGATCATCTCGTGCGCCTCGTGCAGGAAGCCGGCAATCTGCTTGTTGGCTTCGAGTAGCGGCGGAATGCCGAGCAGCTTGATGCCGCGGCCGGCGAACAGCGTCATGCCGAGGCCGGTGAGCGGCAACGCGAGCAGCAGCAGATAGAGCAGGCCATGGCTGATCCGCGCGATCACTTCGGTGATGCGCGGCGAGGGCACGAGATCGGGCGCGCCGTGGATACGGATCCACAGGATGCGGATGGCCGCGAGCGCCAGCACCACGGTGCCAACCGCCTTGTGCCAATCCATCACCGCGAAGCGCAGTGGATCCTCCTCGGGCAGGCTGTGCGAATATTGCACGAGGCCGAACAAGACGACGACGCCGAGAAAGATCACCCAATGCATCGATACGGCGAAAGCACCGTAGTCGCTGGGGCGTTTGTCGGACGAGTCGAGGGCGGTGGTGGTCATGATGTCTCCCGAATCTGGATGCGCGCGGCCCATCGCGCGCGTGAAATGCAATCGGGATGATGTTCGGGGAGATCGCGCCGCGATGTGATCGAGCGCAAATGCAGCGAACACATTTTGCTGATCTTGCAGGGGCGCGCCGCAATGTCGCAGGCACGCGCCGCGTAGGAATGCCGCGAGTTAGAGCTGTGATGCGCGAGTGATTTGCATTAGCGGCGCGCAGAAGACGTTCGGTGCTGCTCTGCGCGAGGTCCGGCTTATTGCCGTTGCTTCAACACCGGCACGACGAGAAATGGAATCATGCCGAGTACGACGCTGATCAGCGCGAAGCCGAGCACGGGATTGTAGCTGCCGGTGAGATCGTGAAGCAGGCCGCCGCACCATGAACCGAACGCGGAGCCGAGGCCGCTGCCGATCGCGATGGTGCCGTAGATCAGGCCGACCTGCTTGCCGTGAAACACCTTCATGGCAGTCGCCGTGATCAAAGGGCCGCGCGAGCCGATCATGCTGCCGAAGCACAGCACGAATCCGCCGAGTACGATGTAGTTCGGGTAGAACTGCAGCAGCCAAAGCATGACGATGCCGGTGATCGAGATCGCATAGCTGAACAGGATCGACGGTCGCCGCCCGATGACGCCGTCAAGCCAGCTCACGCCGAGCATGCCGATCACCAGCACCACGCCCGAGAAACCCCAGGCCGTCGCCGCCTGCAGCGCCGGGAAGCCGGCATCGACCAGATAGGCGACGACCTGCACCGAGATCGCGTACATGCCGATGGCGGTGAAGAAGAAGGTGGCGAACAGCGCCCAGAAGGCGTGGTGGCGCATCGCGGCGTGCAACGTCCAGCCGTCGTCCGGCGCTTCGAGCGTCGCGGTGCGCGTGATGCCCGGCGCGCCGGCGGAGTAGCGCCGCCACGGCATCATCAAGAGAGGCGCGATCAGCAGTAGCATCGCGGCGCCGAGCAGCTCATAGGCTCCGCGCCAGCCAGAGCGCTCGATCAGCAGTTGCGCGATCGGCAGCATCACCAGCACGCCTGCGCCTGTCGCGGAGTACACCACTGCCATGGCGGTCGGCAGCTTCGGGCCGAACCAGCGGCCGAGCAGGATCGAATTCGGCACGTTGCCCGTCAGCGCGATGCCGAGTCCGACGCACAGCCCGACTGCGAGCTGTAACTGCCAAAGCTTCTCGGCGATCGC
>NZ_BADD01000269.1 GCF_000333455.1 Rhodopseudomonas sp. B29 | reverse complement strand
ACCGAAGTCGCTTTGCCCGGACAGCCGACGAACCCCGCGGCAAATCCGGTGCCGGGAACACCGCCGACGACCNGCGTCGACGCCACACCGGAAGATACGTCCGACGCGATGAAGAGCCTGCTCGCAGGCCTCGACTGGCTGGACAGCCTCAGCCTGACCGGGCTCGACGGCCAGAACCTCGACGAGATCGGCCTGCGCAATGGCAACCTCGTGGTCGACGATGAGCAGCGCGGCAACCGCTGGAATTTCGAAAACATCACCTTGAGCTTGAGGCGGCCGAGCGGCGGTGGCGTTGCCCTGAGTGTCGGCGAAGAAGGCCCCAAGGCCTGGGCGTTGCGGGTCCAGGTCGGTCCGGCGCGGGATGGCGTGCGCAGCGTCGAACTGCATGCCAGCCAGCTCCCGACCCGCAACGTTCTGCTCGCGCTGCGGCTGAAGAACCTCACCTACAGCGCTGATTTTCCGATCACCGGTGATCTCAAGGGTGAGATCGGACGCGACGGCGTGCCGACCTATTTGCGTGGCAAGCTGACCACCGGCGCCGGCACCATCATCGATGCCGATACGCCGGACTATCCGATGGCGATCGACCAGGCCGAGCTCAATCTCGAGTGGGACGCGAACCGCCGCGTGCTGGTGGCGCCGTTCAAGATTATCGCCGGCCCCAATCGTATTACGCTCTTGGCCTCGCTCGAGCCACCCAACGGCGCCACGCCGGACTGGCGGCTATCGCTGTCGGGCGGAACCATCGTGCTGCCGGGCACGGAGAAGGAAGCCCCGCTGATCTTCAACCGCATCGCTGTGCGGGCACGGTTCGATCTCGCGCATCAGCGGATCGTGCTGTCGCAAGCCGACTTCAGCAACGGCGAGATCAGCGTCGCCGGCTCCGGCGGCATCGATTATTCGGGCGAGCCGCGGCTGACGCTCGGTCTGGCCGGCACGCCGATGTCGGTATCGGCGCTGAAGCGGATGTGGCCCGTCCTGATCGTGCCCGAACTCCGCGAATGGGTGAACGAGCGGATCTCGGCGGGCTCCATCCAGACCATCGACATCGCGGTGAACTCGCCGCTGAAGAACCTGTCGCGGCGCGGGCCGCCGATTCCCGATGAAGGCCTGCTGGTGAACATCATCGGCACCGGCGCGACGATCCATCCGGTCGACGGCATGCCCGAGGTCCACGACGCCGACATGCGGGTGAGGGTGACCGGCCGCACCGCGACGGTGTCGATCAACCAGGCCAGCGCCGATACGCCCGGCGGCCGCAAGATCGCGCTGTCGGATATCCTGTTCGAGATTCCCGACATGGCGCCGAAGCCGGCGCCGTCGCGGATCAGGTTCAAGCTCGATGGCCCGGTGCAGGGCGTCGCCGAGGTGCTGTCGAGCGGACGTCTCAACGACGTCGCCGCACTGCCGATCGACCCGAACACCAGCAAGGGCACCGTCAGCGCTCAGGTGATGATGGGGATGCCGATCCAGCGCGAACTGACCAAGGCCGACACGACCTACACGATCAACGCCGACCTTAACGGCTTTTCGGCCGACAAGATCGTGATGGGCCAAAAGCTCGAAGCCAACACCCTGAAGGTCGTCGCCAACAATCAGGGCTATCAGATCAAGGGCGACGTCAAGATCAACGGCCAGCCGGCCTCGCTCGATTTCCGCAAGCCGGCGCAAGGCGATGCCGACGTCAAGTTGACGGCGACCCTCGACGATGCCGCCCGCGCCAAGCTCGGTATCGACCTCGGCCCCGCTATGAGCGGCGCCATTCCGGTAAAGTTGACCGGCAAGATCGGTGATAATGAGCAAGACAACAAGCTCAGCATCGACGCCGACCTGAGTTCGCTCAAGCTTGACAATTTGCTGCCGGGTTGGAGCAAAACGCCGGGCAAGGCCGGCCGCGCCACCTTTACCGTGACGCAGAAACCGCAGGGCACAAGGTTCGACGACATCTCGATCGAAGGCGGTGGGACGCTGATCAAGGGTTCGCTCGAGGTCGATCAGAACAACGAACTGGTCAGCGCCAATTTCCCCGTCTATTCGCCGTCCGAAGGCGACAAGGCCACACTGAAGGCCGACCGCGGCCAGGACGGTGTAGTACGGGTGGTGATGCGCGGCGACGTGTTCGACGGTCGCGGGTTCATCAAGTCGGCGATGTCCGGCTCATCGAACGATGCCAAGCAGTCCAAGTCGAAGTCCGTCGACTTCGACATCGACGTCAAGCTCGGCGCCGTCGCCGGCTTCTACGGTGAAGCGCTGCGCGGCGTGGATCTCAAGATGTCGCGGCGTAACGGCAATATCCGCAGCCTGACGATGAACGGCAAACTCGGTCGTGACACGCCGGTCACCGCCGATCTGCGCGGACGCAATCAGGGTGGGCGCGAGGTCATCCTGCTCGAGACCGCCGATGCCGGGTCGTTCTTCCGCTTCATCGACAGCTATTCGAAAATGGTCGGCGGTCACCTCGCGCTCGCCATCGAGCCTCCCGGCGTCGAGCCGAGCGAGAAGGAAGGCCTGATCAACGTGCGCGACTTCACGGTGAAGGGCGAGGCTGCGCTGGAGCAGGTCGCCTCGAGCGCGCCGAACGGCCAGTCGTCGGGGCTGGCGTTTTCACGCCTGCGCGCCGAATTCAGCCGGCAGAACGGTCAGCTCACGGTGCGTGATGGCGTGGTCAAGGGGCCGACAGTCGGCGCGACGATCGAGGGCTCGATCGACTACACCGGCAACCAAGTGCGGATGAGCGGCACCTTCGTGCCGATGTACGGGCTGAACAACATGTTCGGCCAGATCCCGATCGTCGGCCTGTTCCTCGGCGGCGGCAGCAACGAGGGTCTGATTGGGGTCACCTACGAGGTCGTCGGCACGCCGAGCAAACCGGTGCTGCGGGTCAACCCGATCTCCGCGATGGCGCCGGGCGTTCTGCGCAAGATATTCGAGTTCAACACCGGGCGGCAGAATAACAACACCGATTTCCCGGTGCCGCCGAACTAGGTGGTGGACTTAGAGGCCGCCGGTGCGGTCCGGTTTTATCCGGGAGCGACGTTCCTTGGAAAGCCGTACCGAGGTCGCAATGGACCAGAAGCAGACATCGTCACTGAAGTGGATTAGACGGTTAGTCGGGTTCTGGAGTTTTTCTGAAGAGATCCGGGGATCGATCATGACCAGCGTGCACCTCCCGGGCCCCGTCAACGGCTCGTGCCGCCGTGAGGGCCGCCATGTGCGACGCCAGCCAAGGCGGCACGCGCCTATTGTGAAGCGGGAGGAGGTCGGCGCTGCCGCTGCGTCGCGCCATGCGAGTCGACTTCGGGTTGACGGCCAGTTTAGCAGAATGAGCTAAGCCGGATGACGGCTCGGGCCGGGCCAGGGTGCGGAAGGTGACCGACCAGCTTGGCGCCGCGACAGGCGAAATGCTGTGCTCCCCGATGTGCCGAGAGGCTCCAGTCATCAGATAGATCGAACGCGGCGCTGCCGGAGTGTAAGCGCTCCCATCTTCGCCAGTGCGCCGCCCCGCGCCGTGTATTCGAGCGTGGCGAGCTGTGTGGCCAGCGCGTCTCGGCGCCGCACCTTCCCCCGTGTCTGCCTATCGGCAACTTCGGCAAAACCGAGTTGGGCGAAAAATCGCTGGTCGTCTAGGCTGAGTACACGCTCCGTCGCATTTGGCGGATCGTGCCGAAGCTGACCGAGCGAGGAGCAGAATGGTCGACAAGGTGTTCACCGGAACGGTGGTGCTGCCAGATCGCATGATCGACAATGGCTACGTGCTGGTGGGCGACGGCAAGGTTCAAGCGGTGGGCGCCGGTCCGGCGCCTGCGGGCGAGAGCCATGGCGGGCCCGACTATCTGGTGATGCCTGGTGCGATCGATGGACAAGTTCACAGCCGCAGTCAGCTCGGCCAAGAGGATTTCATTTGGTCGACCCGCACCGCAGCCTCGGGCGGCGTCACCACGATCGTCGACATGCCGTATGACGACGGCTGTCTGATCGCAACGGCAGAGCGTTTCAATACCAAGGTCAGAGAAGCCGGTGCGCAGGCGCGCGTCGATTTCGCCCTGTATGCGACCATCGACCCTGAGGAAGGGCCCGCGCGGGTCGACGAACTGGTCGATGCCGGGGCGGCGGCTTTCAAGTTCTCGACCTTCGGCACGCATCCGAAGCGGTTTCCGCGGATCACGCCGCAGCTGTTGTATAAGGCGTTCTGCGCGGTCGGCCGGCGCGGGCTGATGTCGGGCATTCACAACGAGAACGACGAGATGGTGCGCGCCTTCATCGCCGAGGTCGAGGCGAGCGGCGCGACCGACTACACGGCGCACGGCAAGTCGCGTCCGCCGGTGACCGAAGCGCTGGCGACTGCCGAGGTCTATGAGCTTGGAGTCGCCGCCGGTTGCCCGGTGCACATCGTGCATTGCTCGATCGGCCGCGGCTATGAACTCTCCGCGTCGTATCGCGCCCAGGGCCACGACTCGACGATCGAAGCCTGTATTCACTATCTCATCCTCGACGAGGACAACGACGTCCGCCGGCTCGGCGGCAAGGCCAAGATCAATCCGCCGCTGCGGCCGCGCCGCGAGGTCGAGGCGCTGTGGCATCATCTCGCCGCCGGCAACGTCACCATCGTGTCGACCGACCATGTCAGCTGGTCGGAGGATCGCAAGACCGATCCGAACATGCTGAAGAACGCGTCGGGCGTGCCGAGCCTCGAAGTGCTGTATTCGCTGCTGATGAAGGGGCTCGACGAACGCAAGCTGCCGCTCACTCACGCGGCGCGGCTGCTGGCGCACAATCCGGCTGCGCTGTTCCGCATCTCGCATCAGAAGGGCGCACTGGCGCTCGGCCGCGATGCCGATATCACGCTGATGCGCCGCGATCCGCATCGTTACTCGGCCGCGGCCAGCGGCAATTGCTTCGTGACCTGGAGTCCCTACGAGGGCATTGAATTGCCGTTCCGCACCGTCGGCACTTACGTGCGCGGCGAGTGCGTGGCTTCCGACGGCAAGGTGCTGGCCGAGCCGGGATCGGGCCGCTTCGTGCGGCCGCCCGAATGGGCGGTGCAGGCTAAGCATTGATGAGCCGGATGCGACGCGATAACGCTGCCGAAGCGCAGCGTGATGGAGCGAAGCCGTGAAACCGAATCTCCCACTCAATGCCGACCGATTGTGGGACGATGTCATGGCGCTCGCCGACATCACCGACCCGGCGAAGCCCTACACGCGGCGCTCGTTCACGCAGCTCTTCCTCGAAGGCCGCGCCTGGGTGGCGAAGCGGTTCGAGCAGGCCGGACTCACCGTCCGCATGGATGCCGGCGGCAATCTGATCGGCAGGCGCGAAGGCCGCGATCCGTCGCTCGGCGTCATTGCTATCGGCTCGCATAGCGACACCGTGCCGTCCGGCGGCCGCTTCGACGGCATTGCCGGCGTCGTGACCGGCCTCGAAATCGTCCGCGCGCTCGACGATGCCGGTGTCGTGCTCGACCATCCACTCGAAGTGATCGACTTTCTCGCCGAAGAGCCGAGCGAATACGGCCTGTCCTGCGTCGGCAGCCGCGCCGCCGTCGGCGCGCTCGACGACAAGATGCTGGCACTGACCGAGCCCGGCGGCGAGAAGCTCGGTGACGCCATCAAGCGCATCGGCGGCGATCCCGCGCGGCTCGCCGAAGCCAAACGCAGCGACATCGCGGCGTTCCTCGAGCTGCATATCGAGCAGGGCATCGTGTTGGAAAGCCAGTCGCTCGATGTCGGCGTGGTGACGTCGATCGTCGGCATTCGCCGCATCGAAGTGATCTTCGAAGGCGGCGCCGATCATGCCGGCACCACGCCGCTGCATCTGCGCCGCGACGCGTTGGTGGCGGCGAGTGAGACAGTGGCATCCGTGCGTCAACGCGCCGAGTGGCTGGCTTCCGAGACCAGCGGTTACTTCGTCGCCACCGTCGGCATCCTCGTCGTCGAACCCAACGCATCCAACGTGGTGCCCGGCCGCTGCCGGATGGTGATCGACGTGCGGACTACAGATCCGGCGATGACCACGCGGTTCGTGGAGGAGATCGACAAAGACAGTGCTGCCCATGCCGCAGCCGCCAGGGTCGAACGCGTCGCCTTCACGACATTGTCGGATGGACCGCCGGTCGCCTGCGCGCCGGTGCTGCGCGACGCTTATCACGCGGCGGCGCGCAGCCTCGGATTGAAAGCGACGGACCTCGCCAGCGGCGCCGGCCACGATGCGGCATTCATGAGTCGGATCTGCCCGTCGGCGATGGTGTTCGTGCCGAGCAAGGCCGGCAAGAGCCACGCGCCCGAGGAATGGACCGAGCGCGACGAGCTGGCCGCCGGCGCGGCGGTGATGCTGGAAGCACTCAAAGCACTGGACAAGTCGCTGCCGCGTCGGGCTGGGGCAATCGCCAAGTAACAGGGGACCAGGATGGGGCGTATTCTCGGGATGCAGGACGTCGAAGCGGCGATCCGCGGCGGATCGGTGTTCGCTGCCGGCGGCGGCGGCTGGGCCGATCACGGCCGCATGCTCGGCACCGCCGCGGTGTTGGCCGGACAGCCCGAACTGGTCTCAATGGATGAAGTCCCCGATGACGCCTTCATCGCCACGGCCGCGGCGATCGGCGCGCCGGCCGGCACCACCGAATGGCAGATGCTCGGCGTCGACTACGTCAAAGCCGTCGATATGATGCAGGATGCGCTCGGCGCCCCGATCTATGGTCTGATGATCGGGCAGAACGGCATGTCGAGCACGATGAACGCCTGGCTGCCCTCGGCGATGCTCGGCACCAAGGTGGTGGACGCAGTCGGCGATATCCGTGCGCATCCGACCGGCGACATGGGCTCGATCGGCATGGCCGGCAGTCCCGAAGCGACCATTCAGGTCGCGGTCGGCGGCCATCGCAATAGTAATTCGTATATCGAGCTGGTGGTGCGCGGCGCGACCGCGAAGATCTCACCGGTGCTGCGCAAGGCAGCCGACATGTCGGGTGGCTTCATCGCCAGTTGCCGCAATCCGGTGCGTGCGTCCTACGTCAAGAAGAATGCGGCGCTCGGCGGCATCTCCCGCGCGCTCGAACTCGGCCGCGCCATCCTGGCGGCCGAGAGCGAAGGCGGCGAGGCCGTTATCAAGGCGATCTGCAGTGCGACCTCGGGCACTATCCTCGGCACCGGCAAGGTGACCAGGAAGGCGGTGGTCTACACCGAGGCGGCGTTCGACATCGGCACCATCACGCTCCGCTGCGCCGGCCGCGACCTCGCGCTGCACGTCATGAACGAATACATGGCGGTGGAAGACGGCGACGGCAAACGGCTTGCCACTTTCCCGGACGTGATCACTACGCTTGATCGAGACGGCAAGCCGGTCAGTGTCGGCCACATCAAGGAAGGCGACGAACTGTCGGTGTTCCACATCGCCAAGGCGCATCTGCCGCTGAGCTCGTCGGTCAAGGACCCGTCGGTGTATCCGGTGTGCGAAGCCGCGCTCGGCATTCCGATCGCCAGCTACGCACTCGGCTGAGGCGCATCATGGCCAAGCCGTTCACGGTGACTTCCGGCACCAACCTGCGCTGCCGCGGTTGGCGGCAGGAGGGATTGCTGCGGCTCTTGGAAAACGTCCTCGCGGTCGGCGAAGACCCGGCCAACCTTGTGGTCTATGCGGCGCTCGGCAAGGCGGCGCGCGACTGGCCGTCGCACGACAAGATCGTCGAGACGCTGAAGACGATGGCGGACGACGAGACGCTGATCGTGCAGTCCGGCAAGCCGATCGGCCTGATCAAGACGCACGACAAGGCGCCGATCGTCATCATGGCCAACTGCAACATGGTCGGGCAGTGGGCCAAGGCCGAGAACTTCTACCAGTGGCAGAAGGACAATCTGATCTGCTGGGGCGGCCTGACCGCCGGCGACTGGCAATACATCGGCTCGCAGGGCGTCATTCAGGGCACCTACGAGATCTTCATGCGGATTGCCGAACGCCACTTCGGCAACAGTTTAAAGAGCCGCTTCGTGCTTACCGCCGGGCTCGGTGGTATGGGCGGCGCGCAGCCACTGGCCGGCCGCATGGCCGGCGCGGTGATCCTGTGTGTCGAGATCGATCCGGAGCGCATCGCCAAGCGGCTCGCGAACGGCTTCCTCGATGCGAAGGCGAAAGACCTCGACGATGCGCTGGCGATGGTCGAGGCCGCCAAGCGCGACGGCCGCGCCACCTCGATCGGGCTCGAAGGCAACGCCGCCGACGTCTACGAGACGCTGCTGGCGCGCGGCATCATCCCGGATGTCGTCACCGACCAGACCTCGGCGCACGATCTGGTCTACGGCTACATCCCCTCCGGTCGCAGCCTCGCCGAAGCGCGGCGGATGCGGGACGACGATGCATCGACGCTGATGCGCGAAAGCCGCGCCACCATCGTGCGTCACGTCCGCGCCATGCTCGGTTTCAAGAAGGCCGGCGCGGTGGTGTTCGACAACGGCAACCTCATCCGCACCCAGGCCAAGGAAGGCGGCGTCGCCGACGCGTTCGACATCCAGATCTTCACCGAGGCTTATCTTAGGCCGCTGTTCGCCCGCGCCATCGGTCCGTTCCGCTGGATCGCGCTGGCCGACGACCGCGACGATATTCGCCGCATCGACGATTACTTGCTGCAGGCCTTCGCCGACAACCACATCCTGGCGAACTGGATCTCGCTGGCGCGTCAGCACGTGCCGTTCGAAGGACTGCCGGCGCGCATCGCCTGGCTCGGCCACGGCGAGCGCACCCAGCTGGCACTCGCCGTCAACGCCATGGTCCGCCGCGGTGAGTTATCGGGCCCGATCGCCTTCACGCGCGATCATCTCGATGCCGGTGCGATGGCGCATCCCAACATCATGACCGAGCGAATGCGCGACGGCTCCGACGCCATCGCCGACTGGCCGCTGCTCAACGCGATGGCGATGTGTTCGTCGCAGGCCGACCTGGTGGCGATCCATTCCGGCGGCGGCGGTTACTCCGGTTACATGACCAGCGCCGGCGTCACCGTCATCGCCGACGGCTCGCGCGAGGCCGACGAGCGCATCGAACTGGCGCTGACCAACGATACAAGCCTGGGTGTCATGCGTTACGCCGACGCGGGGTACGAGGAGTCGTTCGAGGAGATCGAGGCGAAGGGCCTGCGGCACTTTGATCTGCGGCCTTGAGGACGCATCTCCTCGTCATTGCGAGGAGCGAAGCGACGAAGCAATCCAGCGCAGTGCACGGAGCTGGATTGCTTCGCTTCGCTCGCAATGACGAGAAAGGAGTGTCTTAGATTATCCCCCCGTCAGCTTCTTGCGCAGCGCGTTGACGAGGTCGCGTTCGGGCTGGGTCAGCGCTCGCTCGCCCGAGTAGATGACGTAAAGCCGCCGCGCGATCTGCGGGTCGATGATCGGGTGCGCGATCAGTTCGCCGCTATCGATCTCGCGGCGGATCGCCGACACCGGCAGCACGGTGCAGATCGGCAGCCGCGCCAGCATCGTCACCGCCATCGGCAGCGTGTCAGCTTCGATGGTCGTTGATACTTTGAGGCGCTTTTCGGCCGCCGCATCGTCGAGCAGCCGGCGCAGGCCGGAGCGCTGCGTCGGCAGCACAAGTGGATGCGTGAGCAACTCGGCGAGCGTGACCGGCCCCGGCGGCAACGGATCCTGATCGACGTGCGCGATTGCGGCGAGCGGTTCGGACGAGCCGAGCGGCAGGCGCGGCATGTGGGGCAATCCGGTTTCGACAATGGCGATGCCGATCAGGCCGCGCATCACCCAGTCCTGCAACACCGCGTTGGAGGCTTCTTGTATTGACAGCCGTAGCGCCGGTCGCCGTTGCTGCAAGTCGATCAATGCTTCGGCGACGCGGTTGAGCAGGAAGCCGTGCTGATTGACCGACGGCAGGATGCCGAGCGCGATGCGGCGGCTTTGTGGGGCCGCGTTCGCGTCGAGTTCGGTGAGCTGGCGCGCACGGGTCTCCATCAACGCCGCCAAGGGCGCAAACCGTTCGCCACGGTCGGTCGGCACCACGCCGTCGCCGCGGCGTGCGAACAGTGCGCCGCCGAGCGCACCTTCGAGCTTGTGCAGTTGCTCGCTCAGCGCCGGCTGGCTGATATTGATCGCCCGCGCCGCCGCAGAGACGCGGCGCAGCCGCTGCACCATGCCGAAGTAATGGATCTGCCGCAGGCTCATCGCCGGCCGCTCCGGGCGGCCGTTGTTCGGCTGATCGAGCGCGCTGCGCAGATGCTTGATGAATGTCGTGGTCAGCGCGTTGCCGGCTGCATCGGCCACGACGACCATCGGGGGCGCCCTATCGACCGGGATGGTCGCGACATTGTGCAGGCCGAGGCGCGGCGACACCAGGCTGGCCGGGACGAACACCGCCGCTTCCGGATTCTCGTCGATCAGCCGCGGCAGGTCGCCGGGGTGATCGGGCAGGAAGCGCACGCCGGCGACACGTGTCTGGCGGAAGTAACGATCAGCCTGCTCGACGAGGGCCGGCGCCAGAGCCGGAACGATGATGCGGCCGCCGAGCAGATCGGCTGCGGCCGGCGGCTTGCGGGTCGCCGCGGGCAGCCGGCAGGTCAAAACCCATTCGTCGCGCAGCAGTACGTTCTTGCGGGCGGCCGGGTCGCGGCCGAGGCGGATGTGAACGATATCGCGCTGCACCGCGGCCAATTCGGCGGCAAGCGGACCGATGCCGGGGTGATCCTTGTCGTCATTCCAGACCGGATCGACCAGCACATCGGGCCGTTCGGCCGCAAACGTCTCGACTGCCCGGCGCATCGCCTGGCTGATGCCGCCGATGGTGAAGCCGAGCTCGAGTTCGACACTCAGCACCCTCGGCTGAACCTTGTTGGGTTGCGTCGCCAAACGCCGGGCAAAGCGCTCCGCGATGAGCAGCGGATCGGCGGCGCGCAGCAGCAGGCGCGCGGCCGGCGTCGGGTGGATGCCGCTCGCGGCGCGCCGGAACAGTACGACGTCGAGATCCTGCTCCAGCGCCTTCAGCGCGCCGCTTAGGGTCGACACCGCTATGCCGAGGTCGTCGGCCGCGCGCGCCAGAGTCTCGGAGCGGCAAGCGGTCACGAAATAGGCGAGTGCGCGAAATTCGATCATGAATGTGCTACCAAATCGAACGATGGCAGAATGATATCGCTGCCGGCAGCAGCAGCTGCCCTTTCGGTTTTTCCTATAATCCAATTCGTCGCCGATATGTCTGGATTTGTCGACCGCCCAGAATAGGATTGCCCGTCGGGATCAGGATCGCGGAGGGCATAGCCGCCGATCTGTCGAAATAATCCGGCTTGCGCAACGATGCGGAGACACCTCACGGCATGAGCCGCGCCCCACACCAGCAGTCGATGCGCGCCTTCCTGGCGGCTCTCGAGCCTGGCGGCGACATGCTGACCGTGTCGGAACCGGTCGCGCTCGAATTTGGTGTCGCCGCGTGCCTGGCGGAAGCGGATGCGGGCCCGGCGGTGTACTTCGCCGCGCCGCAGAGCGAAACGCGCGCGAAGCTTCCGGTGGTCGGCAATCTGCTCAACGCGCTGCCGCGCTACGCTCGCGGACTCGGCTGCGAGGTCGGAGAGATCCAGACCCGCCTGCTTGCCGCCATCGACGCGCCGCTGCCGCACCGCAATGTCGATGCCGCACCGTGTCAGGATGTCGCCATCGCCAATCCGTCGCTGACCGACGAACTGCCGATCCCGCGCTTCTTCGAACAGGAAGAGGGCAACTACATCACCGCCGGCCTGATCGTCGCGCTTGATCGCGTCACTGGGCAGACCAATCTGTCGATTGCCCGGCTGATGCCGATCGGCGGCAATCGCGCATTCGTCGGCATCGCCCCCAATCATCACCTCGCGGTGCTGGCGCGCGCCGCTCACGCTCGCGGCGAGGTGCTGGATATCGCGGTGTGCATCGGCAACCACCCGGCGGTGCTGCTGGCGTCGTGTCTGTATCTCGGGCTGGGCGACGACGAGTTGCCGA
>NZ_BADD01000270.1 GCF_000333455.1 Rhodopseudomonas sp. B29 | reverse complement strand
GTCGGCTTATGCTTCCGGTCGTCATGGTGTCGGGCAGGTTGCCGAGCGCGCTGCCTCGGTTTTCCAGCATGTTCTGGCGGCGCATCACCTGGTCGAGCTTCTTGTCGAACTGCTCCTGATCGAGCAACTGACGGCTGGTGGTGCGATCGACCTTGGCGCGTAGTTCGGAGATACGGTCTTCGTAGGCGTATTGCATCTCGGCCTGGCGCGCGATCAGCCGGGTCAGCACGTCGTCACGAAACGCGAAGTAGGTCGCTGTGGCAGCCGACCAGCAGCCGAGCAGTACGACGCTGCCGACCACGATCCAGAACACCACCGGCCCGATGCGGACCTGTTTGCCCGCGTGCGCAATGGTGTAGCTGGAGCCGCGTTCCGGCTCGGCTTTCCGGGGAGCGGGGCCGCGATGAGCCCGGTACTGATGCGGCCGGCCATGTTCGGGGGCTGGTTGATAAGGGGCGGCGGCGTGGCCGGAACGGTACGACATCGAAACTCCCGCGCCAGCTGGAAACGACTTGTGTTCCGGCACTCGGCGCGGGTGGATTTGAGCCCCTCATGGTTAATTTTCGGGAAATGCCGTCACAGTTCGCGCGCCGCGGCTAACACCTGCTCGGCGTGGCCGTCGACCTTCACGTTGCGCCAGACCTTGGCGATGTGACCGTCGCTCCCGATCAGAACCGTGGTTCGAAGAATCCCTTCGAACTTGCGGCCGTACAGGGATTTTTCGCCCCAGGCGCCGTAGGCTTCGAGCATCGCGTGGGTCGGATCGGATAGCAGCGGCGTGGTGAGCTGATGCTTGTCGCGAAACGAGTCCTGCGCCTTCACGGAATCGGCCGAGACGCCGATGACTCGTGTGCCGCAAGCTGCGAAGTCTTTCTTCAGTCGGCTGAAGTCGATCGCCTCGCGGGTGCAGCCGGGCGTGTTGGCCCGCGGGTAGAAGAAGATCACGAGCTTCTGCCCCGAACAGTCGGCCAGCTTCAGGATTTCGCCGCCGTCGCGGGCAAGTGCAAAGTCCGGGGCGCGGGCACCTTCGGCAAGCGCCGGCGCTGCCGCGGGGGGGCTGGGCTTCTTCGCAGCTTTGGCTGGCTTGGCGGGTGCCGTTGCCGCCTTCTTGGCGGGCTTGGGCATCGGCTTGGCGGCAGCAACCTTGCCAGCGGCGGGCTTGTTCGCTGGCGCGGCCGCAGCCGATGGCTTGGCCGGGCGCGCGGGCAGCTTGTTGCCGGCTTTTGCCGCAGCCTTTGATTTGGATGATTTCTCACGCGTTTGCTTGGACATACGCCTTCCTTTCGTCGCTTTCGCCGGGTCAAACAACGTCGTTGCGGGCGTCGCTGCGGCGCTGCCGCTTCTGGGCAATGCCGCCTGCCTCGGAGTATGGTTGCAGGGATTCGGCCCGACCGACCACCCCCTGGGGTGAACGGCCCGTTGGGC
>NZ_BADD01000271.1 GCF_000333455.1 Rhodopseudomonas sp. B29 | reverse complement strand
TGTTGCCGATGACAGGCTCGATTTGGAGCGGAAGTCCTCGACGCGCGATTCGGCTTCGTTGACCTTCTTGCGCAGCTGCTCGATCTCGACAGAGAGCCACTGCCCGGCCGATTTGGCCTGCGCCCGTCGCGCGTTCTGCTGCAGCACCAAGTAGCCGTCCGCGATCGAATTGGCGACGCGGGCGGCGAGTTCGGGATCTTCCGACTGAAACTCGACTACCATGACGCGCGACTTGTCGACCGCGTAGGCCGTCAGCCGGTCGTAGTAAGAGTCGAGCACGCGCTCTTCCGGCGTCATCGCAAACGGATCGCGGCCGATGCCGAACAGTGCCAGCAGCGACTTGAGCGGATTGATGCCCTTCAGAACCGGATCGAATTCCGGACGCTCGGCGAGCTTGTTCTTCTTGATCACCTCAAGCGCGAGTTCACGCGACAACAGCAGCTGGACCTGGCTAGTCACCGCCTCCGGATCGAGCGCGTTGCGCTCTTCGGTGCGCTCGCCATTGGGGCGCAGGAACACGTTCTCGCGTCCGTCGACCAGGATGCGCGACTCGGATTTGTAGCGGGGCGTGATGACATTGACGATCGCCAGCGAGACCACCAGTGCTAGAAGCGTCGGCGCGATAATCAGATGCTTTTTGCGCGCCAGCGCACGGCCGATCAGCCGGACGTCGATGTCCCCATTGCTGGGCGGAGCCTCGTCGACAACCACCGGGCGCTCGACTTGCGGCGCCAGCTTGGCTCCGGGTGCCAGGGGCGAGGTCGCGGTCTTGGCGGAGGCGGCTTTCGTCACCGCCGCTTTGCGCAGGGCGAACCGGCTTCCGAATGATTTGCGGGGCTCTGACGTCTCGGCGGCCTCCGGGGGGACCGGTGCGACGGTCGCGATCGGCGGGTCCATCGCGACCGGCGGATCGCTTCGAGTGACGGCGCCGTCGGCCGACTTTTCGCTGCTCCGACGCCAAAACGCCAACCGCATTGCTCACTCCTACTTGACGCCACGACCGCCAATTTCGAGTCCGATTACAATCGATTAAGGTTGCTGCACGGTTAACTCGGCATCGGACTCGCTCAATTGGTGTACTTGTGCTGGGATAGGTGACCGTTTGTTAACGACGACGATCGTTAATCCCCGAGCTGTTGCTGATGGATCGACCAATGCTTTGCGGCTGTGCCCTGCTCGTCTGCCCGCTCGTGCCGCCCTGCGGCGCGCAGTGGTGGTGACATGGCGGCCTCCGATCAAGCAGCACAGTCGGACCGCAAGCTGCGTATCGTTCACGCGGTGCGTGCGCCGGTCGGCGGGATCATTCGCCACATTCTCGACCTTGCCAACGGTCAGGCCGACCGCGGGCATCAGGTCGCGCTGATCGCCGACAGTCTGACCGGCGGCGAGCGCGCGGCCGCCGCCCTGGCGGAGATCGCTCCGCGGTTGAAGCTGGGCGTTTACCGGCTGCCGATCCGCCGTGAACCGAGCCCGCTCGACGTAGCCGTATGGGCGAGATTCGCCGGGCTGATCAGGCGTCTGCAGCCGGACGTGCTGCACGGCCACGGGGCCAAGGCGGGGGTCTTTATGCGCATCGTGCCGCGGCCGGCGCGCTCGATCCGGGTCTACACGCCGCATGGCGGCTCGCTGCACTACCCGACCTCGACGGCCAAAGGTCAGCTCTACAGCCGCATGGAGCGGCTGCTGATGAACCGCACCGAACTGTTCCTGTTCGAGAGTGCCTTCGCCCGCAATACTTATGAGAAGATGATCGGCAAGCCCGAAGGGTTGGTGCGTTGCGTGTTCAACGGTGTCACTGCCGGGGAATTCGATCCCGTCGCGCCGGCGTCCGATGCGACCGACGTCGCGTATGTGGGCGAGTTTCGCCACATCAAGGGCGCCGATCTTCTGATCGAGGCGGTGGCGCAGCTGCGCGCGAACGGGCGCGCCGTGACGCTGACGCTCGGCGGTGACGGCGAGGAAACCGCAGCGCTGAAGGCGCAGGTCGAGCGACACCGCCTGAGCGACGCGGTGCGCTTCATCGGCCACGTCCGTGCCCGGGACGGTTTCGCCAAGGGTCGCTTACTGGTGGTGCCGTCCCGCGGCGACTCGATGCCCTATGTGGTGATCGAAGCCGCCGCTGCCGCCGTGCCGATGGTCGCCGCCAATGTCGGCGGCATTCCGGAAATCTTCGGACCGCATACCGACGCGCTGTTCGCGCCCGGCCGGCCCGCCGCCATGGCCGAGGCGATCGGTCGCGCCCTGGACGATCTCGCCGCCGCGCGAAACCGCGCTCTGGCCCTGCGCGAGCGCATCTTCCAGTTCTTTTCCCAGAAGGCGATGGTCGAGGGCGTGCTGGCCGGCTACCGCGAGGCGGCTGCCGCGGGCCAAAATCTGCAGTCGCGCTAACAGTTTCTTGCAAGTTTTACGCTACGCGATCCGGGGGGATTCCGCCCGGCGTGGCGCCTCGTCGCGCCGGTGCTGCAACGGGTCAGAACATGGAACCGATCAGCGTCCGCGAGATGATCAGTGCCGCCGCCTCCGGCGCGGCGACCGCGACGTCGACCGCCGGCGCACCGGCGGTCGAGCGACGCAAGCGGCTGTCGCCGGCAGCGCTCGCCGTCGCCAACGAAAAGGTGCGCCCGGCCTATTCGGCGATCGTGATCGAAGGCCTCGTCCGCCTTGCCGATTTCGTGCTGATCGCCCTCACCGGCGTGTCGCTGTATCTCGGCTACGTGGCACGGATGGACGGCTTCGCCTGGCAATACATTGCCGCGATCTTGGCGATGACGATCACCGCAGTCATCACCTTCCAGTCGGTCGAACTCTATCAGCTCCAGGTCTTCCGCATCACGCTGCGACAGATGACTCGGCTGGTATCGGCCTGGACCTTCGTGTTTCTGCTGTTCATCGGCGCGTCGTTCTTCGCCAAGCTCGGCGGCGAAATCTCAAGGCTGTGGCTGTCGTCGTTCTACGTCGTCGGGCTCGGCGCGCTGGTCAGCGAGCGGCTGGTCCTGCGCCATATGGTGCGGCGCTGGGCGCGTGACGGCCGGCTCGATCGCCGCACCGTCATCGTCGGTGCCGATGAGAACGGTGAAAAGCTGGTCCAGGCGCTCAACGCCCAGAAGGACGACGACACCGACATCCACGTTCTCGGCGTGTTCGACGATCGCAACGACAGCCGTGCGCTCGAAACATGTGCCGGCGCGCCGAAGCTCGGCAAGGTCGACGACATCGTCGAATTCGCCCGTCGTACACGGGTCGATCTGGTGCTGTTCGCGCTGCCGATCTCGGCCGAGACGCGCATTCTGGCGATGCTGAAGAAGCTGTGGGTGCTGCCGGTCGATATCCGTCTCTCGGCGCACACCAACAAGCTGCGCTTCCGTCCCCGCGCTTATTCGTATCTCGGCAAGGTCCCGACGCTCGACGTGTTCGAGGCGCCGATCACCGATTGGGATCAGGTCACCAAGCATCTGTTCGATCGCGTCGTCGGCGCATTGATCCTGCTGCTGGCCTCGCCGCTGATGGCGCTGGTGGCGCTGGCGGTGAAGCTCGACAGTCCGGGTCCGGTGCTGTTCCGGCAGAAGCGCTTCGGTTTCAACAACGAGCGCATCGATGTGTTCAAATTCCGCTCGATGTATCACCACCAGGCCGACCCCACCGCCTCGAAGGTGGTGACCCGCAACGATCCGCGCGTCACCCGCGTCGGCAAGTTCATCCGCCGCACCAGCCTCGACGAATTGCCGCAGCTGTTCAACGTGGTGTTCAAGGGCAATCTGTCGCTCGTCGGCCCGCGCCCGCACGCGGTGCAGGGCAAGCTGCAGAGCAGGCTGTTCGACGAAGCCGTCGATGGCTACTTCGCCCGCCACCGCGTCAAGCCCGGCATCACCGGTTGGGCCCAGATCAACGGCTGGCGCGGCGAGATCGACAACGAAGAGAAGATCCAGAAGCGCGTCGAGTTCGACCTGTACTACATCGAAAACTGGTCGGTTTTGTTCGACGTCTATATCCTGCTGAAGACGCCGTGGGCGCTGCTGAAGGGCGAGAACGCGTACTGAGGCAACCGCTTCACCGACACGACCTCTCGTTCGTCATTCCGGGGCGCTCACGAAGTGAGCGAACCCGGAATCCATACGCCGCAGCCCTCATTGTCCGACGAGGCAGTGGTTACCTCGTGCCAAGCCGCGGGCACAGGGGTTATGGATTCCGGGTTCGCGCTACGCGCGCCCCGGAATGACGAACGTGGGGCTGGTGTTCGCGGCGACGGGATTACTTCTCCCCGTACGACACACCCATCCCAGCCCGCACGTCGGCCTGGATGCCGTAGGGCGCGATGGGATAGCGCAGGCCGTTCTTCGCCAGCTGCTTCATGCCGTCGATCGCTTTCGCCAGATGCGCGGGCTTCAGCGCCATCAGCATCTCCTCATCCGGCACGCCGCCGTAGCGGCGTTCCGCGAAGCAGGGCAGCGACAGGCTGGGCTCGCCGGTCTTCAGCGCCCTGCCCCAAGAATCCGCGCAGGCGGTCTCGCCAACCACGCTCCATTCGAACTTCTTGTAGCCGGCATATTGCAGGCCGTTGATCAGGATGATCATCTGCCCCGGCGTCGCGTAGACGAGGCAGATGTCCGGATCGAGCCGGCCGCTGGCGAGCGGCGACACCGCCATCGCCTGATACTGCCCGAACGGAACCACGTCGAGCGCGCATTGCCGGGCGTGCGCATCCTCCGGCGTCGCGTGCCACACGCCGACGTAAGACCGTCCGGCGAGCCATTGCTCATCCTGTGGCGCGAGGCCAATCACCGCGCGGCATTGTTCGCCGACGAGATCCGCAGCCGTGATGCCGACCGTCCAGCCGAGCCGCGATGCCATGCTGACGATCTGATCGGCGGTGTGGACCGCGTTCGGCCGCCGGATCTTGGGCACCGCCTCCATCTCGGCGACGCTCGCAAACATCTTCATGCCGATGACTGTCGTCTTCAGCCGCAGCAGCGTGTTGAGATCGACAACCAGAGCCGCGTAGTCGAGCTTGGCGCCCTGCTCGGAACTGATTGCCGCTCCTTCAAACATCAATCTGCATCCCCACTTCGACGGCGCGCCCGGTCGGAATCCGGAAGTACAGGCTGGCATCATCGGCCCATTTCGCCATGTTGGCAAACAGCAGGCTTTGCCAGCGCGGCATTTCCGAACGCGTCGCGGCCCGGATCATGCGGCGCGACAGGAAGAATGAGGTGTTCATGATGTCGAAGGCGAAGTCGCGCGTGGTGCACGCCGCCATCGCCTTCGGCACGTTCGGGCTTTCCATGTAGCCGAACCGCAGCGTCATGCGCGAGAACCGGTCGTTGACCGTCTCGACGCTGGAGCGCTCGTGCTCCGGCACGCGCGGCACGTCCTCGGTGACGACGCGCAGGATCACATTCTTCTCGTGCAGCACCTTGTTGTGCTTGAGATTGTGCATCAGCGACGTCGGCGTCGAGTTCGGGTTGCCGGTGAGGAACACGGCGACGCCGCGCACCTTGCTGATCGACGACGAGTGCGAGATCGATTTGATGAAATCGTCGAGCACGACTTCGTCGCGGATGGTCTTGCGCGACACGATCTTGGAGCCGCGCCGCCAAGTGATCATCACCGCCATCAGACAGCCGCCGATCAAGAGCGGAATCCAGCCGCCCTCGAAGATCTTCAGCATGTTGGCCATCAGAAAGATCAGATCGACCGCGAGGAACGGCGCGATCACCAGCACGGCCGCGGCCGTCGGCCATTTCCAGCATTTGCGCATCACGAAGAACGCCATCACGCTGGTGATCACCATCGTGCCCGTCACCGCGATGCCATAGGCCGACGCCAGCGCGCTCGACGATTTGAATGCGAACACCAGATACAGAACCGCGATCAGCAGCAGCCAGTTGGCGCGCGGCAGATAGATCTGGCCCTTTTCGGTTTCCGAGGTGCGCCGGATTTCCATGCGCGGCAACAGGCCGAGCTGGATCGCCTGTTGCGTGAGTGAGTACGCGCCGGAGATCACCGCCTGACTGGCGATGATCGTCGCCGCGGTGGCGAGCACGACCATCGGCAGCAGCGCCCAGTCGGGAAACAGGAAGAAGAACGGGTTCTCGAGCTTCTCCGGATGCCCGAGCAGCATCGCGCCCTGTCCGAGATAGCAAAGCGCCAGCGATGGGAACACCACGAAGAACCACGCCGTCTGGATTGGCCGCCGGCCGAAATGCCCCATATCGGCGTAAAGAGCTTCGGCGCCGGTGACGGTGAGGAACACGGCGCCGAGCGCAAGCAGACCAGCGTGGCCGTGATGCAGCAGGAAGTCGACGCCGTAGAGCGGATTGATCGCCTGCAGCACGCGCAGATCGCCGGCGAGGTTCATGACGCCGCCGAGCGCCATCACGCCGAACCAGACCAGCATCACCGGTCCGAACCAAGTCGCGACCGCCGCGGTGCCCCAGCTCTGCACCACGAACAGCCCGATCAGGATCGCCATCGACAGCGGCAGGATGTACGGATCGAACGCCGGCTCGACGAGCTTGAGGCCTTCCACCGCCGACAGCACCGAGATCGCCGGCGTGATGATGGCGTCGCCGTAGAACAGCGCCGCGCCCGCCATGCCGAGCAGCGAGATCACCGCGAAGCGGCGATGCATCACGCTCTGCAGCAGCGCCATCAGCGTCAGCGTGCCGCCCTCGCCGTGATTGTCGGCGCGCATGATCAGCAGCACGTATTTCAGCGTGACGATGACGGTCAGCGTCCACAGCATCAGCGACATCACGCCGAGCACCATCGGCTGCGTCAGCGCATTGCCGCCGGTCGCGGCGGTCAGGCTCTCTTTCAGCGCGTAGAGTGGACTGGTGCCGATGTCGCCGTAGACTACGCCGACCGAGCCGAGCGCCAGCGTCAGGAACGAACTCGGCCGATGCGCAGGCGCGATCTCCTGCGGCGTGGTCACTGCTTGGCTCATTCCCCGGGCTCCGACTGGTTTGTTGCCGAAGCTATAATTCAACAGATGTCCCAAGAGTATCGCGATTGAATAAAAACAACCGACCAAGTAGTGCGCGCAGGGCCAAGATGAATGGATCTTTATGCGGCCTTTATATTACGCGTCGTCTTCGCCGCGAGCCGTTTACACACGTGGGGATTGCGCGCCCCGCAGGCGGCCGGCGCAGGAGCCGGGTCTCAACCACCTGCGGCTCTGGTCGCCTTGCGACTGCCGCTGCATTCGTCGTCAGGCGCGATCCGGACACCCCGCTTGCTTCCGCGCGGGGCTGAATCGGCCTAATCTTGCTGGCGAATTCCTGTTCGGACAGTCCGGCGCGCCGAGCGCCCTCGTTGTCCGATGGCATCGAAAGGACCGGATCATGCTGGCCGCCGCGTTCCAGACCGCAGCCTTCCTGTTCCTGCTGGCGGTAGCACTGCTGGTGTTTTCAATCTTTGTCGCCTTCGTGGCGCCGCCGCTGGGCCGGGCCCGGCCCGGCTTCGCCATGGTCTTGGCTTATGTGGGGGCCGAATTGGTGGCCCTGATTGCGGCGATCTGGCTGGTGGTGGAGATCAGCTCGGTCGAGCTGGTTCCGGTCGTGCTGTCGCTGGTGATCGCCGCGGTCGTGTTCGCGCCCGGTCTCGTCGCCAAGATCCCGCTGCCGGCCGCTGCCGCCAGCCTGCTCGGTCGCAAATAGTCGGGCTTCCGGTTTTATACGTCTCTCCCGCGCGCGGGACGAGACACAGACGACCCGCCACGTTGCTGAAAGCCGCCCTCAGGGGCGGCTTTCGTTTAGCGGCTTGCATTCGCCTCAGTACGCGTATCGCTTCAGTGCGCGTGCCGCCGCCGCAACCGCGCTATCGCGCCGGCGGCATTTTGCGACGCCGGCGAGCCAGCCGGCCACGATCAACGCCTCGCGACTCCCTGCACGATTGCGCCAAACAGCTGAAGCATTTGCTGTTGGTTGAGCTGGTTCGCCCGCTCCTGCTCGGCCTTCTGCAGTTCGGCCTGATAGGCACGTTGGGCTCCGCCATGCCCTAGCTGAGCAGCGCGGTTCAGTAAGGCAATCTTGGCCTGCATCGGATTTGGGACAGGGAATAATCCACGGTCGATCATGTCTACAAGACTGACCATCGAATCCGCATCGTCAAGACTGGCACCTCGTTTGAACATGGCAACAGCTGCGGAGCTGTCCTTTTGATCATAGAGATACATGGTGCCGAGATTGTCGAACGCTGCGGGATAGCTCGCTTGGGTCAAACGAGAGAAAATGGCGAAGGCTTGTTTACGGTCCTTGAATTGTGCAGCTCGACCGAGCTGGTACTGATAACGCAATTCAAAGGGAAAGGTCGCCACTGCCCGCGTGCATGCGCTGTAGGCGCTCTCTGCTTGATGCTTCAATAGGTCAAAGGGGACGCCAGGCCCAGATCGTTGGGCGTCAGTCGGATTGGCTGCGAGCCGATCGCAATCATCGCCGCTTTGCTGCCGTTCTCTAAGTTCCGCGGCTTCCGCTTCACGCTCCAGTCTTGCACGTTCGGCCGCTTGTCGATCTTCTTCCGCTTTTCGCGCAACAGCTTGCTGTTGGATTCGCTCCCGCTCTTCTTGCTCCGCGCGCTTGCGGGCAGCCTTGTCGCTCTGCTGTTGCTGCCATTCGGTGATCACGTCGCGGCTTATGATTCGGAGCGGATCGCCGGATTCAGGATGAAAGCCGGGACCGTCATAGAACTCGAGATTTCCTGCGTGATCGCGCCAAAACCAAACTCTAGCATTCCCAGTCGTTGCGTCAAAAAAGCCGAACTTCGTCGGGTCATCGAGCCGCAGTGGCACTCGACGAACTAATTGAGCGCTTTGTTTTCTCCAGACCTCAGCTACGTTCCGGTCAATTGGAAGCAATTCCTCGCCCGTTTGAGGATGAAATCCCATCAGATTGAAGAGCTCGATGTTTCCGCTTTCGGTCTTGAAGTACCAAACAATTGGTTCACCGGTTGTTGGATCGAAGAAGGTAGGCTCAGCAGAAGTAATCGGCGCCGGCCGATTGCCTCGTCTGTACTCCTCAATTTTCTCTGCGATTTGCGGAGTAAGAGGACGGCACTCTCGACCGGTCTCCGGGTCGATGCCGGCCCGGTTGAGCGTCTTGATGCTGGTTCTGGTCATGACGTAGCACTTCTGCGCCACGCCGTTCTTGCGAAAATTGGCATCGATGCGCGCAATCAAGAGCGAGTGCGCGATGATCAAGGCCAAAGCACCGCCGATACCGATCCATCTCTTCTTTGCAGACAAAGAGAAACTGAGGCCGCCGAGTATGGTTACTGCGGCGAAGCTGCCCCACAGCACCGCCCTCGCAAATCCGGGATTGAGGTCGTAGGCGTCAGCGATCTCGTCGGCGTAGCTGCGGGCTACGTAATAATAGACAACCTCGTTGAATATCCAAAAAAGAATCCCACCAAAGACCAGCAGAGCGAGGCAGACAATCGCAATCTGGGTGATGAAATGAAAACGGCCTAGGACACGTTCAAACGTCTTGCGTACTTCAAATAGTGGCACCCTACGGCCCCATATCAAAAATCATGAAGACCACGAATTCCGCGAAACATAATTTGTGGCTCGCTCGTATGTCAAAGTCTATTGAAGACGATCAACGAACGTTCGATAAAGCTTGGAGAATCGCCTCTGCAAATGCAAACGACTATTATTTGCTAAGATTGGTGTTACTGCGATCGTAGCCGCGCGATCGCGCCTGCGATGATCTGCATGGCGACGCCGACGAGCCAGCCGGCGATGATCAGCACGGTCCAGGTCAGATGTGTATGCAGCCGTAGCACCACGGCGCTGACCGAAGCGAACGCCGCCAGCGTCGCCAGAAAGGTGCCGAAGGCGCTGAGGAATTCGGCGGCGTCGATGCCGCCGCGGGCCTCATGCTCGGCTTCGCTTTCATTGGCGTGGAACGGCAGCGGCGGAATATCGATGCCGAGATAGAAGCCGACCGCACCGACCGCGATCATCGCCAGCAGGAATCCGAGCGTCGTCAGCGCGCCGATGCTGGTGCCGACATGGGCGCCGACGAAGGTGCCGCATGCCGCGCCGGCCAGCGCCAGCCCGCAACGTTCGAGAATATGGGCGGCTCTTCTGACACGCAGGCGCACGGGACTCTCCTCGGCTCGAGGCAGCGCGACCATATGACAGTTCGTTGACGGCCGAAACCCGGTCGAACGTCAGCAACGCGCGAAGCCGCTAAAGCTCGATGGTATCCGAAGATGCGCGCAAGTGCTGCAACGTTCCTGCGACAGTCCGTCTGCTAAAGAGCCGATCTCGCCTGCCCGACTGCGACGCCAAGCGGTGCCGGCTCGCCGGCGCCATTTTCTGCACTTCGGCTGAAGTCGACGCCGCGCGCTTCGGTGCCGAGCGCCGCCAGCACGGCGATCACCACCGCCACCGGCCCCGCAACCACCGCCAACGCCATTGCGTAGTTGCCGGCCAGATGCGCTGCGATGCCGGCCTGCAGCGGCGCGTTGACCGAGGCGAATAGATTGCCGAGCTGATAGACGAAGCCGGGGAACGTCGCCCGCGCGTGCGGCGGCGACAGCTCGTTGAGATGCACCGGCACGATGCCCCATGCGCCCTGCACGGCGAACTGCATCAGGAAAGCGCCGACCGCCAGCAGCCACAGATTGGTCGAGAACGCCCATAGCGGCAGCACCACGATCGACAGCACGCAGGCGATGATCATGCAGCGACGGCGGCCGTAGCGCTCCGACAATGTGCCGAACAAGATGCCGCCGCAGATCGCGCCGAGATTGTAGATCACCGCGATCAGGCTGACGGTGTGCGGATCGAGCTTGTGCTGCACCTGTAGGAAGGTCGGATAGATATCCTGCGTGCCGTGGCTGTAGAAGTTGAACGCCGTCATCAGCACCACGGCATAGATCGCGAGCGACCAGTTGATGCCCGCCAGCCTTGGCTTGGCGCTACGGGAGTCCGCCGCCGCACGATTGGTGAAAGCCGGCGACTCCGGCACGTGGCGCCGGATGTACAGCAACAGCAGCGCCGGCAACACGCCGACCATGAACATGCCGCGCCAACCGATATACTGAAACAATACGCCGTAGACGATCGACGCCAGGAAGTAACCGGTCGGATAGCCGGATTGCAGAAGGCCCGACACGAAGCCGCGGGCCTTCGGCGGAATCGTCTCCATTGCCAGCGAGGCGCCGACACCCCACTCGCCGCCCATCGCGACGCCGTAAAGCGCGCGCAGAACGATCAGCACAGTCAGGTTCGGTGAGAAGCCGGAGGCGAATTCCAGCGCCGAATATAGCGCGATGTCGACCATCAGCGTCGGCCGCCTTCCCCAGCGATCGGCGGCGCGGCCGAAGATGAAGGCGCCGACCGGCCGCATCGCCAGCGTCAGCAGGATCGCCCAGGTCACGCTCGAGACGCTGGTGGAAAATTCAGCCGCGATGTCCTTGAGCACGAACACCATCAGGAAGAAATCGAAGGCATCCAGCGTCCAGCCGAGAAAGCTGGCGGCCACGACGTTCTTCTGCTCTCGCGTCCAGCCGGACAACACGCTTGCCATGCCGCGAATCCTCACGAGCCGGCGAGCAGCTGCCGGCGTCAGCCTTCCGCTGCGACGGACCGCCGCAGCCATCGGCTACAGAAATCCCGGCGCATCGGAAGGTTCCGCTCGCAGCAGCATTGCGCCCCGCGCGGATGTCCCTCCGCGCGGGGCGCTTGAGTCCTCAGAAGTGAATGTCGTCGACACCAGATACGTCCGCGGCGCGCCGAGACCGATCGCGCTGCCGCTGTAGGACGACGCGTAGTAGGCGATGTTCTCCACGTTCTCGACCGCCGCCCGCACCACGATCGGCTTGCCGTTCCATGGCGACAGGAAGGTGTAGCGCGCCCCGAGGTCGAACCGTGTCCAGGCCGGCAGCACCTGCGTGTTGGCGGCGTTGGCATAGGTCCAGCCGGTGTGCACCACCCGTCCCGTCAGGGTAAAGCCATCGATGCCAGGCACGTCGACCTCGGCGCCGAGATTGACGTTGACCCGGGCCACGCCCGGCGCGCGATTGCCGTCGGTCAGGCCGTTTGCGGTCTTCTCCAGCACGCCGTCGATGAAGGCGCCGCCGCCGAGCAACCGCAGGCCCGGCGCTACTTCGCCGAACACGTTGATCTCGGCCCCGCGATTGCGCTGTT
Source organism: Rhodopseudomonas sp. B29 (assembly GCF_000333455.1). Taxonomy (GTDB): domain Bacteria; phylum Pseudomonadota; class Alphaproteobacteria; order Rhizobiales; family Xanthobacteraceae; genus Rhodopseudomonas. The sequence continues at coordinate 1,976 of NZ_BADD01000271.1, read as the reverse complement.
CGCCGTCCGTCGACAGCGACGGGAGGCCACCGACGATCGTGGCGATCGCGCTCGGCTGCTTGATCTCGAACAGGCTGCCGGTGACACTGATCTTGCCGAAATCCACCTTGACGCCGGTCTCGACCTGCTTGGTCTGGAACGGCGGAAACACCTGGCCGACGTTGACGTAACCGACGCCCACCGTCGTGCCGGGCTGCAGGCCTTCGATGTAGTTGGCGTACAGCGTGACGTTCGACAGCGGGCGGATGAGCAACGCATAGGCTGGGCTCCAGGCCGCGCCTTCCTGCCCGGTGGTGATGCCGGTTTGCAGATCGGTCGAGCTGTTGCTGACGTGCTGACGCCGGATGCCGACCACGCCCTGCACGCCGCCATTGAGAATGGACATCGTATCTGCCGCGCCGACGCTCCATTGCGTCAGGCCGACCTTGCTGCTGCTCGGAATCGAGAACAGCGGTTCGGGGATCGCCTTGTAGTTATAGATGTTCGACCCGACCAGGCCAGCGGCGGCGAGATAGGAGTTTTCGTTCGGCCGGTCGAACACACCGTAGTTGAGCACGAATTTGTGGTTGACCGGTCCGGTGTCGGTCTCGCCGCGCAAGCCGACTTCGCCGGTCTTGGCCGTGAAGGTCTGCTCGCCGCCGAACGGCCGCGAGCCGTAGTCGCCCGCCTGATTGATGATGGTCGGCGACAGGAACTTGAAGTCGATCTTGGCCTGGTGATAACCGGCGGCGCCGTACACGGTGAGACCCGGCGTGACGTCCACCTCGGCGCGCACGGTGGCGAACTTGTCCTTTGGCTTCCAATACGCCCAATCCGGGATCGCATTGGATCCCGCGGCCGGCGCCGGCGGCAGCGGCACGACGTTCGGCTGGAAACTGAAGAACCGGATCGGCGGATTGAGATTATTGGCCTGGTAGCCGACATCGGCCGAGACGCGGACGTTCTCGCCGCGATAGTCGAGGCCGAGAACGGCATTGCCGAATTCGCTGCTCTGCCGGTCGAACGGCGTCTTGCCGTCGCTGTAGCTGCCGTTAAAGCGGATGCCCCACTCCTTGTGCTCGCCGTAGCGCCGCGCAACGTCGGCCTGCAGGCCGAATTGCGAGCGCGACGCGTAGGTCGCGGTAAGCTGGGTGATATCGTAGTCTGGCGCCTTCTTGGTGACGAGGTTGATGCTGCCGCCGACGGCGCCGAGCGGCGAAATGCCGGTGAGCAGTGCTGTCGGGCCCTTGAGGATCTCGACCCGCTCGATGAAATTGGCGCCGACGCTCCAGAACGGTGCCATGCCGTACTGGCCGTTCAGCGCGAGATCGCCGACGTCGTAGTAGAAGCCGCGGATGAAATAACCGTCCTGGCCGCCGCCGGCCGACGTCACAGCCCGCACCGACGGATCGTTGGCGACGACGTCGCGGATGGTGCGCGCCTGCTGATCCTGCATCAGCTTCGATGTGTAGCTGGTCTGGCTGAAGGGCGTCTCGAGAATACTGCGATTGCCGAGAAAGCCGACCTGTCCGCCATTCGCGACCTGACCGCCAGCATAGCTCGCCGGCAACGCACCGAGCGTTCCGGTCGACGGCGTCACATAGGGCACGGGCGCAACGGGCGCAGGCGGCCGAGCGTCGCGCCGCGCAGCGATGCGCCGCGACGTACTTGCCCGGGTGCTCGCGACCGGGCGCGATGGCTTCGCCCGTGCGGCGCGCGGCGCATCGACCGTGACGGCCGGCAGATTGGATTGTGCCTGTGCGTCTTGCGGAGTGTGAATCGTCAGCGCCAGCGCGCCGACCGTCCCCAAGAGAAAAGTGCGCCCCGTCGCTTTTGTTGTTGTTGTTGTTCGAACCATGCCCATGCCCCGATGTGCCGGGAGACCCCGGCGCCATCGTTGCTGTAACCGAGCGTGTTCGCTGCGACACGAGGCTGACGCGTAGAATAGCTCCAGTCCGCGGCCCGACGCGGACGAGTTCGTACCGGCGTACAAACGA
>NZ_BADD01000272.1 GCF_000333455.1 Rhodopseudomonas sp. B29 | reverse complement strand
GGCCGCGACCGCCCGCGCCAACGTGTTATCAAGCACAATCCGGCTCTGATGCAGATGGCGCAACGCCTGCGTGGCGCGCTACGGCGCTAGCGCTCTTCTGTTCTGGCGAAATCAGAGCCCGCGCTTCAATCGCCGCCGTCATCCCGAGGTGCCCGCCGGGCCGCGCTAAGCGCGGCGCGGCGGGCCTCGAAGGACGGGCTCCGGGCACCCTGGCCGCATCCTTCGAGGCGCGCTACGCGCGCACCTCAGGATGACGACACTGTACTTGTAGTAAGCGCCTTAAAGTCACGCCGCAGCGAAATGCGCGCTCGAGGCGCTTACTTCCGGAATCGCGGCTCGCACCATCGCCACGTCGGAGAAGCCGATCGCGACGAGTTGCTCCGCCATCTTGGCGCGTGCCGCCTCCGGCATTGCCGGATCCGGCACCACCACGGCGCGGGCGCCGGTGGTCAGCAGGTCAGCAGGCAGATCAGACGCGGTGCCGGCGGCCAGCAGGATGTGATCGTAGACGCGGTACAGCGCGCTCACCGCAAGCGACAGCCGCGGCGACTGCAGCAGCGCGCGGTCGAAGCCGGGCCGACCGGCGCTGACGAGGTGCAGCGACGAAAACCGGTCGCGGCTGATGACCTGACCGAACGACGCCTCGCCCTGCATCAACTCGGCCAACCCAGGAGCCACCGCGTCGGCCGAGGCCGACTGCAGCACGGCCGGCGCTTCCGACAGATCGATCAGCACCACCTTGGCGTCTCTAGCCAGGAGCCGCGCCAGCGCCAATGCAGTGCCGGTGACGATTTCGGCTTGGCCGGTGCCCAGCACCGTGATCTTGCGGGCGGCTTCGCCAGCCCTACGCAGGGTCGTGGACAAGCTCTCGACATCGCCGAGCGGCGCCAGTTCGACCGGTGGCTCGAACACCGGCGCGGCGACGACAGGCGGAACCGGCTCGGCAGCGCGGGCGACCGGCACCAGCTCAGGCTCTACCACCGGCACAGCGCCGCGGCCACGCGGAGAGGTCATGCGCAGCAGCTCACCTGTCGCGATGATGCCGCCACTCAGCATCAGCATACCGAGAGTCGCAATCAGCACGATGGGCAGCTTCTTGGGATAGGCCGGGGTGTTGGAGACGATGGCGCGTGAAATGATGCGGCCGTCGGCCGGCGCCTGATCGATCGACTCGCGTGTCGTCGCTTCACGATACTTCGCAAGGTAAGCTTCGAGCAGATCGCGCTGCGCCTTTGCCTCACGCTCCAGAGCGCGCAGTTCGACGTCCTGGCCGTTGGTGGCGGAGGCCTGCTTTTTGAGTTGATCGAGGCTCGCCTGCAGATTTTCGACACGGCCGCCCGCGATCCGCGCGTCGTTCTCGAACGAGCGTGACAGCTTGACGGCCTCGTCGCGGAGCTGGCGCTCGAGGTCGGCGAGCTGCGCCCGCATTTCCTTGATACGCGGATGATTGTCGAGCAGCGTCGACGACTGCTCGGCGAGCTGCGCTCGCAGCGTTACGCGCTGTTCCGACAACCGGCGCATCAGCTCGGAATTCAGCACCTCGCTGGCTTCGATCGGGCCACCGCTCTTCAGCATCTCCTTGATCAGCCGCGCCTTGGCTTCGGCGTCGGACTTCAGCGCGCGCGCATTGGCGAGCTGGGCGTTGACGTCGCCCATCTGCGGTGA
>NZ_BADD01000273.1 GCF_000333455.1 Rhodopseudomonas sp. B29 | reverse complement strand
CGCACCGCATAGCCGGCGACACTGTCGGGTCCGAGCGCCGCGCGGGCGATCAGGAACGCCGGCGGATACAGCCGCAGCGTCTCGTCGATGACCGCGCAGGTGAACGGCAGGCGTTCGAGCTCGGGCGCCTGCGCACCAAGGCCACGGACCTCGGCGGCCATGCTGTCCTGCGCGTCACCATCGAGCGCCAGCAGGTACAGCGCCCAGAACAGTGCCGTCGCAGTGGTCTCGTGGCCGGCAAGGATCATGGTGGCGACCTGATCGCCGAGCTGTTCGTCCGAGAACGCCTCGCCGCTTTCCGGATCGCGCGCTTCCAGCATCAACT
>NZ_BADD01000274.1 GCF_000333455.1 Rhodopseudomonas sp. B29 | reverse complement strand
CTCCCGCATCGCTCGGAGCCACCGCCTGCGGCGGATCGGCTTCATTCCTCGGAAGGATGTCGGCCATCATGGTGGACTCAACATTCGTAGAGCTGTCGCGCTGGCAGTTCGCCGCGACCGCGCTCTATCACTTTCTGTTCGTGCCGCTGACGCTCGGACTCTCCTGGCTCCTGGTCATCATGGAGACGGTCTACGTGATGACCGGAAAGGAGATCTACAAGGACATGACCAAGTTCTGGGGCAAGTTGTTCGGCATCAACTTCGCCCTGGGCGTGACCACCGGCCTGACCATGGAGTTCGAGTTCGGGACCAACTGGTCTTACTACTCGCACTATGTCGGCGACGTGTTCGGCGCGCCGTTGGCGATCGAAGGCCTGATGGCGTTCTTCCTGGAGTCGACCTTCATCGGCCTGTTCTTCCTCGGCTGGGATCGGCTGTCGAAGCGCAAGCATCTGGCGGTGACGTTTTTCACCGCGATCGGCTCGAATCTGTCGGCGCTGTGGATCCTGATCGCCAATGGCTGGATGCAGAACCCGGTGGGTTCGGTGTTTTCGCCGGAGACGATGCGGATGGAGATGACCAGCTTCGCCGAGGTGTTCCTCAACCCGGTGGCGCAGGTGAAGTTCGTCCACACCGTGGCGGCGGGTTACGTCACCGCGTCGGTATTCGTGATGGGAATTTCGGCCTGGTACATCCTGAAGGGGCGCGATCTCGCATTCGCCCGCCGCTCGTTCGCGGTCGCGGTCGGCTTCGGCCTGGCGTCGTCGCTGTCGGTGATCGTGCTCGGTGACGAGAGCGGCTACACCCTCGGCGACGTGCAGAAGGTCAAGCTCGCCGCCATCGAAGGCGAATGGCACACCGAGAAGCCGCCGGCGGCGTTCACGCTGTTCGGATTCCCCAGCCAGACCGGCCACGCGACGGCCGACGCGGTGAAAATCCCCGCGGTGCTGGGGCTGATCGCGACGAGGTCGATCGATGAACCGGTCACGGGGCTCGCCGATCTCGAGCGCGAGCATCTGGCGCGGATCGAATCCGGGCGGATCGCCTATGCGGCGATGACCAAGATCCGTGCCGGCGACACCTCGCCGGAAACGCGCAAGACCTTCGACGCCCACGTCAAGGACCTCGGCTTCGGCCTGCTGCTGAAGCAGTTCGTCGAGGATCCGGCCAACGCCACGCCGGAACAGATCAAAGCCGCCGCGGCCTCGACCATTCCGACGGTGTGGCCGCTGTTCTGGGCGTTCCGCGTCATGGTCGGCCTCGGCTTCCTGATGCTGTTCACCTTTGCGGCCGGCTTCTGGTTCAACGCGACCAAGAGCCTCGAACGCAAGCGCTGGTTCCTGTGGTTGACGGTGCTGATGATCCCGGCGCCCTGGCTGGCCTCGGAGGCCGGTTGGTTCGTCGCCGAATTCGGCCGGCAACCCTGGGCGATCGGCGAAGTACTGCCGACCTTCCTGGCGACGTCGAGCCTCACCTCGGGCGACCTGATCTTCTCGCTGACCGGCTTCCTCGCCTTCTACACGCTGCTGTTGGTGATCGAGCTTTTCCTGATGTTCAAGTTCGCCCGGCTCGGCCCGAGTTCGCTCGGCACCGGTCGCTATCACTTCGAGGCCGACGCCAAGACCGCCGCGGCGGTGGTGTGAGCCGGAGGAATCATCATGCTCGATTACGAAACTCTCAAATTCGTCTGGTGGATATTCGTCGGCCTGTTGCTGATGGGCTTCGCCATCACCGACGGCATGGACATGGGCGTCGGCACCTTGCTGCCGTTCGTGGCCCGCAAGGACGTCGAACGCCGTATCGCCATCAACTCTGTCGGCCCGCATTGGGACGGTAACCAGGTTTGGTTCATCACGGCCGGCGGGGCGATCTTCGCCGCCTGGCCGGCGGTCTACGCAGCGGCGTTCTCGGGCTTCTACATGGCGATGCTGTTGGTGCTGTTCGCGCTGTTCTTCCGGCCGGTCGGCTTCGACTATCGCTCCAAGATCGAGAATCCGACCTGGCGTAACGCCTGGGACTGGGGACTGTTCGCAGGCGGCACCATCCCGGCACTGATCTTCGGCGTCGCTTTCGGCAATCTGCTGCAGGGCGTGCCATTCCACCTCGATGAACTGTTGCGCGCCCACTATCAGGGCTCGCTGCTGACGGCGCTGCTGCCGTTGCTCAACCCATTCGCGCTGCTTGCCGGTGTGATCAGCCTGGCGATGCTCGCTGCGCACGGCGGGGTCTGGCTGCAGCTGCGAGCCTCGGGCGCGGTCGCCGATCGCGCCCGCAAGGCGGTGTTGCTGTTGTCGCCGCTGGTGACGGTGGCGTTCGCACTGGCCGGCATCTGGCTGTGGCTCGGCATCGACGGCTATCGCATCGTCAAGGAGGCGGCTCACAGCGCGGCGTCGAATCCGCTCGCCAAGGAAGTGGTGCGCGCGCCCGGCGCCTGGCTCGACATCTACACCAAGCAGCCGCTCGCCATGATCGTCCCGGCGCTCGGTCTGGCGGGGCCGCTGCTCACCATGCTGCTGGCGGCCGTGCGTCGGCCGGGCCTCGCCTTCGTCACCAGTGCGGTCGGGATGATCGGCATCATCGGCACCGCCGGCCTGTCGATGTTCCCGTTCATCATGCCGTCGAGCATCGATCCGAAATCGAGCCTGACGATCTGGGACGCCGCATCGAGCCAACTGACCATGACGGTGATGTTCTGGGCGGTGGTGATCTTCCTGCCGATCGTCCTCGGCTACACCGTGTGGTGCTACGCCAACATGTGGGGCAGGGTGACCGCCGACGAGATCGAAGCCCGCGCCCATTCGGCCTACTGAAGGAGACCTGAGATGTGGTACTTCGCCTGGATTCTCGGCGTCACCGCCGCTGCGGCGATCGCCGTGATCAACGTGATGTGGTACGAGTTTCAGGACGGTCTGGTGGTCGCGGTGCCGACCCACGATCTGCCCGACGGCTCGCAGGTCCCCGACCGCGTCGTTTGACTGCCGAGCGGCCCGACTCTCCGATGAGGCCGGCGCGGTCGACGCACCGGCCTCGTTTCCGACTGATGAGTTGTGACTCCGAGGCGTCGTCGCCGTGACCGAACGATCCGCCCAGTCCGCCGAGCTGCTGCGTTCGCTCCGCGCGGTCGCCGGAGGCCACGCCCGCGCTGCGACGTTTGCAGCCGCGGTCGGCGGCGTACTCGCGGTGGCGACGGCGCAACTGATCGCGAGCGTGGTCGATCGACTGGTGTTCGGTCATGCCGCGCTGACCGATATCGTGCCGCTGCTGGCGCTGCTCGCCGGCGTCGCATTGTTTCGTGCCATGGCGGCGTGGCTCACCGAGCGGGCCGCGTTCGAGGCCGCCGCCAAAGTGAGGCGACATCTGTTCCGGCGGGGGCTGGAACGGGTGTCGGCGCTCGGCCCGGTACGGCTCGGCGAGTATGCTCCGGGCGAACTGGTGGCGCTGCTGACCGACTCGCTCGATGCCGTCGCGCCGCTGTGGCGATCGTGGCAGCCGGCGATCGTGCGTGCCGCGGTTGTGCCGGCCGCGGTGCTGGCGGTGGTGACCTGGCGCGATCCTTTGGCTGCGGCGATCCTCGTCGTGGCGCTGCCGCTCTTGGTGTGGTTCTCGATCCTGGCCGGGAAGGGCGCGGAGCAGGCGAGCGGCGAACGCTGGGCCGGGCTCGCCCGGCTCGGCGGCCATCTGCTCGATCAGATACGCGGTCTGCCCGAACGCAAGCTCGCCGGCACCGCCGACCGCGCCGTCGAGGCTGTGAAGGTCGCCGCCGAGCGCTACGGCCGCGAGACCATGGCGGTGCTGCGCATCGCCTTCCTGTCGGCGCTGGTGGTGGAGTTCGTCGCGACCGCGGCGATCGCCGGTGTGGCGATCGCGGTCGGCTTCCGGCTGCTGTGGGGCGAGATGGATTTCGCCACCGGGCTGTTCGTGCTGCTGCTGGCGCCCGAGTTCTTCGCACCGCTGCGCGACATCGGCGCGCGCCGTCATGCCAAACTGGAAGCGCTCACCGCGCTCGACAAGCTGGCGCCGCTGCTCGATGGACCATCAGCGACTGGCCGGCCGTACATCGCTGCGGGACCGCCGGTCATCCGGTTCGACGAGGTACGCGTCGTCCATGCCGACGGCCGCGTCGCGCTCGATGGCTTCAGCCTCGACATCGCCGCAGGCGAACACGTCGCGCTGGTCGGCCCGTCCGGCGCGGGCAAGAGCACGGTGCTGGCACTGCTGCTACGGTTCATCGAGCCGACCAGCGGTCGGGTGCTGATCGACGGTGAGCCGCTGTCCGAGATCGATCCGGCGGCATGGCGCCGGGCGCTGGTGGCGATGTCGCAGACCCCGCAGTTCTTCGAGGGCTCGATCGCCGACAACATCGTGATGGGCCGCTCGGCGGAACGGGACGATGCGGCGCTACGTGAGGCACTGGTCGCCGCGGACGCTGCAGCCTGGGTCGACCGGCTGCCGGACGGCGCCGCGACAGCGCTGGCGGAGCGCGGCGCGAACTTGTCGGGCGGCGAGGCGCAGCGGCTCGCGCTCGCGCGTGCGATCTATGCCGCCGGTTCGCTGCTGCTGTTCGATGAGCCGACCGCGCATCTCGACGCCGAGGCGCAGCGCCTAGTGACGCAGGGACTGGCGCGGCTGCGCGAAGGGCGGACCGTGCTGACGATCGCGCATCGGCGCGAGACCATCGCGGCCGCCGATCGCGTCGTCATCATCGAGCGCGGCCGCGTCGCCGCGCAGGGCACGCCCGCGCAACTCCTTGCCGGTGCGCTCGATCGGTCCAAGGTGGAGTGTACCGATGCGTGATCTGATGCGTCTGGTCCGGTTGTGGCGCGGCTCGCTACCGCTGCTCATCGGCGCGCTCGCGATCTCGCTGTTCACCACCTTCGCCAATCTGGCGCTGATGGCGACGGCCGGATGGTTCGTCACCGCGATGGCGGTCGCCGGCGCCGCCGGCGTGACCATGAACTACTTCACACCGTCGGCGATCATCCGGTTCGCCGCGATCGTGCGCACCGGCGGGCGCTGGCTCGACCGCGTTGTCAGCCACGAGGCGACCTTCGCGCTGCTGGCCTCTACGCGTGTCGCACTGTTCGCGCGGCTGGCTGCGATCGCGCCCGGCGGTCTCGCCGATCTGCGCTCCGGCGAGGTGGCGGCTCGGCTGAAGCTGGACATCGACCGGCTGGAGATCGTGTTCCTGCGACTGGTCGCGCCGGTGGTGGTCGCGATCGTGGTCGGCGCCGTCGTGATCCGCGTCGTCGCCTGGTTCGGTCAGACCTCGCTGGCTTGGCTGCTCGCGGCGATCCTGGTGGTTGGCGGGCTGATCGGCCCGGCGCTGGTGGTCCGCGCCGCGCGCACCGTATCTGATCGCGACGCCGTGCTGGCTGCGACGCTGCGTCGCCGCACCACCGAACATCTCGATGGCTTGGCGACGCTGCTCGTCACCGGCGACGATCGCCGCCGCATCGATGCGCTCGACGAATTGCTGGCGCAGCGGATCGAGGCTGAGCGAAGGATCGCGACCTGCAGCGCGTTCGGCGCGGCCGGCCTTGGTGCGGCATCTGATGTCGCAGTGATCGCCGTGCTTGGCCTCGGTGTCTCAGCGCTCGGCAGTGCTGCGATCAGCGGTCCCGACCTCACCTTGATCCTGTTGCTGGTGCTGGCGTCGTTCGAAGCATTCGCGCCGCTCCCTGTCGCGGCGGCGGGGCTGGGGGCGACCTTGGTGTCGCTGCAGCGGCTGTTTGCGCTATGGGATCGCGCGGCGCTGGTCGAGGAACCGGCGCACCCGTTGCGGCTGCCGCAGGGTTTCGATCTGGTCGTAGATCGCGTGTCGCTGACTTATCCCGGACGGACTATGCCGGCGCTGCGCGACGTCGATTTCAGTCTACCGCAGGGCGCCGAGCGGCGGCTCGACGGCCCGAGCGGCAGCGGCAAGTCGACCTTGATCGACCTGCTGCTGCGGGTCCGCGATCCCGACGCCGGCGAGATCCGGCTCGGCGGCGTGCCGGTTCGTCGTCTGGCGCTGGCCGACCTGCGGTCGGCGATCGCGCTGGTGCCGCAGCAGCCGCACATCTTTGCTGCGACCATCGCCGACAATCTCCGCGCTTTCGCGCCGGAGGCGAGCGATGCCGAACTGTGGGCAGCGCTCGAGGGGGCCGGTTTGAAACAGGCGGTGACGCAGATGCCCGCTCAACTCGCGACTTACGTCGGCGAGGGCGGTACCAGATTGTCGGGCGGTGAGGTGCGGCGGCTGGCGATCGCGCGCGGACTGCTACGCACCGGGGCCCGCATCCTGATCCTCGACGAGCCGACCGAAGGCCTCGACGATGCGACCGCCGCAGAGGTCATGCGAGGCGTGGAACGGCTCCGCAGGGACCGCAGCCTGCTGATCGTCTCGCATCGCGCCTGAAGATGACCAGTGTCAGCGCGCCAGACCAGCTTTCGTTGCGCCGACAATCGCTTCCGTTAGGGGATTTGCGCTCGTACCTCGAGAGGACGGCGCCGATGAAAGTCGGTGTCGCCGGATTTGCCGCGTAGCGGATTTGTCCGTGGACTACCTACGACGTAAGTAGAACCCTGACACGACTATCAGTTATCAGTTCGAATTGACGCTCGGATTGATAATTATGAGTGGTGGGCTGTGCCGAAAATGGTGAGTGCGCGCGGCATTGGGGCCAAGAGACTATTAACAGCTGACCGAGTAGTTTTACAAAGTCCGATCCAGCGACGTCGATCGCTGATAAACGCGGACCCATCGCAACGGTCGATCCCGGGTCATATTCGTGCAAAGCATCACGCCGACAGGCGTCGAAGTGTTCTTCGATGCCGACGATATCATTGTGTCGAAAACCGATCTCAAGGGGCGGATCACCTATGCCAACAAGGTGTTCGTCGATATTTGCGGCTATACCGAAGCCGAGCTGATCGGTCAGCCGCATTCGATCATTCGCCATCCCGACATGCCGCGCTGCGTGTTCAAGCTGCTGTGGGACACATTGGCGCAGGGCCGCGAGATTTTCGCTTACGTCAAGAACATGACGAAGCGCGGGGATCACTATTGGGTCTTCGCCCATGTCACGCCGTCCTACGACCCCGACCAGCGGGTGATCGGCTATCACTCCAATCGCCGCGTGCCTGAGCGACGCATCATCGCGGCGCTGGAGCCGCTCTACGCGTCGGTCCGCGCCGAAGAAGACCGCCATCGCAACGGCAAGGATGCGGTCGCGGCCGGCACCGCGATGCTCACCGATTTCATTTCAGCAAAGAACGTGACCTATGATCAGCTCGTGTTCGCTCTCTAGGGCCACCCTCTGCCTCGGCGGCGTCGCCGCCGCGGCGCTCACTGCCATCGCCGGCCTCGCGCTCGACGCGACGATGCTCGAAGCCGCCGGCCTTGCGGCCGTATTGGGCTTCGCGGCCTTGCTCGGCTGGATGCTGGCACGGCTGTATCGCATCGTCGCAGATCTGTCGGCGATCTGCCGGCGCATCGCCGATGGCGATTTCGAGGCCCGGATCATCGGTGCGCGCGAAGGCGGCAAGATCGGTGTGCTGCACGACACCTTCAACGACATGATCGACCGCTGTGACGCTTTCGTGCGCGAATCGAGTGCCGCAATGGCGGCGATCCGCGACGACAAATACTATCGCCAAATCCTGCCGCAGGGTCTGCGCGGCTCGCTGCTGATCGCCAGCCGCACCATCAATCAGGCGATGCAGGCGATCGAGACCCGGGTTGCCGCGTTCAACGCCAACACGGCCGAATTTGAGCGGGCGATCGAGACCGTGATCGGTACCGTCACCAGCGCCTCCGGCAATATGGGCTCGACGGCCGGCAGCCTCAGCCGCGGTGTCAGCACGACGCGCGAGCGCACCCTCGCCGTCTCGGCCGCGACCGACCAGGCGTCCTCCAATATGGAGACCGTAGCGGCGGCCACGACCGAACTCACCGCGGCCGCCAACGAGATACTCGGCAATGTCAGCCGCTCCGCCGCGCTGGCGCAGGCCGCGGTCGGTGCCGCCGATCATGCCCGCGCTACGGTCGGCAGCCTGTCGAGCGCGACTGGGCGCATCGGCGCCATCGTTCAGCTGATCGAGGAGATCGCCAACCAGACCAATCTGCTGGCGCTCAACGCCACCATCGAGGCGGCGCGGGCCGGCGAGGCAGGGCGTGGCTTCTCTGTGGTGGCGCAGGAGGTGAAATCGCTGGCGGCGCAAACCGCCAAAGCGACGCACGATATCTCCACCAGCATCGAGGAGGTGCAGGGCACGACGCAGGCCGCGGTCGAAGCGATCTCCAGGATCGGCGCCAGCATCGGCGAAGTCGACGCCATAACTCATCAGGTCGCGCTCGCAGTCGAAGCCCAGACCGCTGCGACGAGCGAAGTCGCACGCAACATCGAGCAGGCCTTCGCCGGCATCCGCGACATCAGCGGCAACATCCGCGGTGTCACCATCAATATCGGCGAGACCGAGCAGCATGCCGAAGTGACACTTGCGGCGTCCGGCACGTTGTCCGAACAGGCCGGTACGCTCGGCGACGCCGTGCGAGCGTTCCTCAGGACCTTGCATCGCGACGAACAGCGCGGCGCCGCTTAGCGGCGCCGGCGAGAGGCGGCGACGTGGTTCAACCAGTCGGTTCGTTCAGCTTCGAGCGATCGATGCGCGTGCCGGCTCGTCCGCGTTAACTCTTTCGACCTTACCAACAATTCATCAACATGAACTCGTCCGTCAGGGGTCGTTCAGGCGCAACTTCCTAGGCTCTCCGCGGTTCTAAGATTTCTCATCCGTAGGAGGCTGACATGAAACTCAAGCTTGCTGTTGCCGCCGCCGCCGTGCTCGGTGCTGCTGCCCTCTCGACCGGGACCGCGTCGGCCGCAATGCCGAACGGCCTGCCGGGCGCCGCCAACACCGCCGGTGTTTCCGCCAACATCGATCAGGTCCGCTACGTCTGTAACGCCTGGGGTCGCTGCTGGTGGCGTCCGAACTACTACGGTGCCTATGGCTATTACGGCCCGCGCTTTTACGGTCCGCGAGTCTATGGTCCGCGCTGGCACGGTGGTTGGCACCGCGGCTGGCACCGCTGGTAACAACCTTCAGATCGGAACACGCGCGGGGCCTTCGGGCCCCGTTGTCGTTCGCTGCGTATCTTCCTTCGTCATTGCGAGGAGCGAAGCGACGAAACAATCCAGCTCCGTACACGGGGCTGGATTGCTTCGCTCCGCTCGCAATGACGAACTCGATCTTCATTCGCTAACTGCGGAGGCCGCCGCGACGCGCAATTCGCAAACATCGACCCACTGCGCGCCGGTCAATTCGGCCATCCGCGCCGGGGCGATGCGAACGCCGGTGTGTGTTGACCCGGCTGCGGGCAGCACGACGTCGTAGGGCTTCAGCGAGACGTCGCAATACACGTCGAGCGGGGTCTTCAGGCCGAACGGGCAGACGCCGCCGACCTCGTGGCCGGTGAGGTCGGCGACCTCGTGGACGCCGAGCATTTTCGGCTTGGCGCCGAACACCGCCTTGGCCTTCTTGCTGTCGAGCCGCTGCGGTCCGCTGGTGACCAGCAGCACGACACGGTCGCCGACCCGCATCGCGAGCGTCTTGGCGATCTGCTCCGGCGGCACGCCGTAAGCCGCGGCCGCGAGTTCGACCGTGGCCGAACTCTGCTCAGACTGTTCGGGTTGGATGTCGGGCGCGTACTGGGCAAACCAGGCACGGACGGATTCGGCACTCATGCAACACCTCGCGCCGGCAAGCCGCGCCGGCGATCTTGATTGTGATATGCCGGAATCGGCATTGTCAGGCAAACAGGCTGCAACGCAGCGCCGAACGGAGCCCCGATGTCCCAGACCCTCACCTTTCGCTGTCCGGAGGAATTGCTCGGCGTGCTGCCGCCGCCGGTGCCAGCCGCAACCGGACTACCGGACTGGGTCAAGTCCATGCCGCCGCAGGCCTACAGCTCCGTCAATGCGCGCATGGACGACACCGTCAAGCGCTGCCCGCCGTTCATCGACGCGATGACGAGCGGCTTTCTGCTGCCGCTGATCTGCGATCTCAAGGTCGAGAACGGTGAGTTCAGCTGGGACAACGATCTGCCGCCCGGCGGCAGCGTCGCCTTCGCACGCTCGCCGATCGGCTTTCACGACGCCAGCCAGGTCACCGGCACGCCGCTGTTCGAACCCGATCGCCTGCTGATCAAGTTCCATAATTTGTGGACCATCGAGGCGCCGGACGGCTACTCGCTGCTGTTCACCCATCCGGCCAACCGCTTCGACCTGCCGTTCACCACACTGACAGGCATCGTTGACAGCGACAGTTATCACGACAACTGGGTGCACTTTCGGGCGCATTGGCACGATGTGAATTTCACCGGCGTGCTGCCCAAGGGCACACCAGTGGCGCAGTGCTACGCGGTCAAGCGCGATAGCTGGGAACTGCGCACGGCAGCCTTCACGCCGGAAGAAGCCCAGCGCGCCCATGATCTCTCCAACGCGATCTACCGCGAGACCGGCGTGTATCGGAAACAGTTCAGGGCGTGAGGCGACGGCGTTAGCCACCCGCGCCCGGCAGTCGCGGCGCGATCATGCGGATGAGGTCGGCGACCAGCAGCACCGCTGCATCCATGTCGGTGCGGCTGTGGCGGACGAGCTGCAGCGACACCGGTTCGAGGCTGATGGGTACTGGGCGCGTCGTCAGCCGCTCCGCGGCGCTGCAGGCGAGGACGCCGGTCGGAAACGCCGCCAGCATATCGGTGCTACACACCAGTTCGAGCGCGTGCAGAAACGTCGGCGCGACGGCGCCGACACGGCGCTCGCGTCCGATCCGCGCCAGCGCGGAGTCCGCCGATCCCTGCCGGTCGCCGCGGCCGGAGACGACGACGTGGGGAAACGCCAGCCAGGTTTCGAGATCGAAGCTCTCGACCTGCGCCGCCGGATGATCGTGCCGCATCAGAACGGCGTAGGGATAGGTCGCGAGCGGCTCGCTGCGCAGTGCATTGCCGTGAGCGGCCACGACGGTGATTGCGAGGTCGACCTCGCCGCGTTCGAGCCGTTCGATTTCTTCTCCGGCCCGCCAAGGGGTGAAGATCAGGTCGATGCCAGGCGCCTGTTTGGCCAGCTCCGCTGTCAGTGCAGCGCCGAGTGCGGCCGCGTGGGCATCGGAGCCGACTAATCGGACCGCGCCGCGCAGTGTGGTGAGATCGGGCGGCCCGGCCGAGACGATGGCGGCGAGTTCGGCAAGGGCCGAGCGCAGCGGCTCGCGCATCGCGTCGGCGCGCGGCGTTCGACGGAGGCCTTGCGGCGAGCGGACCAGCAGCGGATCGCCGAACAGCGCCCGCGCCCGCGCCAGCGCGTTCGAGGCT
This sequence comes from Rhodopseudomonas sp. B29, assembly GCF_000333455.1. GTDB lineage: Bacteria > Pseudomonadota > Alphaproteobacteria > Rhizobiales > Xanthobacteraceae > Rhodopseudomonas. The sequence goes on along the minus strand of NZ_BADD01000274.1, from coordinate 1,300 downwards.
GCCGGTTGCGACAGGCCGAGCCGCTCGGCGGCGCGGCCGACGTGGGCCTCGTCCAGCAGACCGTCCAGAATCACGAGGAGGTTCAGGTCGATGCCACGTAAATTCATGATACGAATACATTAGCATATAAAACATCATTTTGGCGAATGGTGCGCTCGACAGCATATTCAAGTGGTTCCCAGGAGGCTTTCGCCATGACCACCGCCCTGCTGCTCGCCCATCCGAATTTCGCCGCCTCGCGCGCCAACCGCGCGCTGCTCGCCGGAGTGCAGGACCTGCCCGACCTCGAGATCGCCGAGCTCTACGCACTGTATCCGGACCGCCAGATCGACATCGCGGCCGAGCGCGAGCGATTGCTGCGTGCCGACAGGCTGGTGCTGCAGTTTCCGCTGTACTGGTATTCCACCCCGCCGCTGCTCAAGCAGTGGTTCGACGAGGTGCTGACGCCGATCCTTTACAAGGAGCCGGACGTCGTCGCGGCATTGGCGGGTCTGCCGTTGCTCGCAGCGACCACGACCGGCGGTGTTGCAGGGAGCTACGAAGGCGACAATCCGTCGGCGGGCACGATCGACGAACTGTTTGCGCCGCTCAGGGCGACGGCACGCAAGATCGGGTGGCAGTGGCAGAAGCCGTTCGCGCTGTTCGATATCCGCAATCAGGACGATGCCGGCTTTGCGCGTGCCGGTGCGGCTTATCGCGCGACGATCGCCGCGCTGCCGAAGCTGGAGCCGAGGCTGCGCCTCGCGTCGTAGTTCAACCCTGGAGGAACTTCGCCGCCGCGCTCGGGCGCAGGAAGAAGCGGCCGTGCGACGAGCCGGCCAGCGACAGCATCGCTTGCGAAGCCATTTGCGGGTTGCGGGCGAGGTCGCGCAGCGCGGCTTCGCCGGCGGTGCGGTCGCCCAGCTCCAGCAGACAGACCGCGAGGCCGTTGCGCAGCGCCGGATCGTTGGGCCGCTGCGTCAGCGCGCGGCGATAGAGTTCGGCGGCTTCGGCGTAGTTGCCGTCGAAGGTCCTGGTGTTGGCGAGGCCGATGGTGGCGTCGAGCCGGCCCGGCGCAGCTTTCAGGATCTCTTCGAACAGCGCGCGGGCTCGGACGCGGTCGTTGCGCTTGAGGCTGATGAAGCCGAGTTCGACGCGGAGTTCGACCAGCTGCGGCGCCAGCGCGATGCCGTCTTCCAGCACGGCGGCGGCTTCGTCGAGCCGGCCGAGCTTGCCGAGCTGATTGCCGAGTTCGAGGAATGCCTGTGGAAACGCCGGCCGCCGCGTTGTGGTTTGCCGCAAGTGCGCCAGCGCCTCGTCG
>NZ_BADD01000275.1 GCF_000333455.1 Rhodopseudomonas sp. B29 | reverse complement strand
TCCTGTGCACGCCCGCGTGCTCGGCGAATTCGGCGCAGTGTCGGTCGTCTCCGGCAATGTTCGTGGCCAGACCACGACGCTGCCGTTGCAGATCGAGCTCTTATATCAGGACTACAACGTCGCCGGCGCTTTTGCGGCGGCGACGACGCTGACCGGCGTCGCGCTGCTTACCATCCTGCTCAAGATCGTGCTGGAGCGACGAACGCGCGAGGCTTAGCTCTGGCGGCCGAACGCCAGCACATGCAGGCCGAGCCGGCGGCGCACGATCACGAACAGCAGCACGGTCTCGAACGTCAGCGCCGCCGAGGTCGAAGCGGCCGCGCCCATGCCGCCGAAGCGCGGCACCAGCACCAGGCACAGCACGAGATTGACCACGAACGACAACGCATAGGCCAGCGCGCAGACTTGTTGGTGGCCGAGCATGTTCAGCAGCCGCTCGACCGGACCGATCGCGGCGCGGACCACGAGGCCGATCGCGGCCACGAACATGATCGAATAGCCCTGCGTGAAATGCGGCCCGAACAGCCAGAGCAGCGGCTCGCCCAGCGCCAGCAGCAGCGCGGTGGCAGCGAGCGATGGCCAGAATGTCCAGACGATAGCGTGACGCACATAAGCGGCCAGCCGGGCGGTGTCGCCGGCGGCGTGATATTCGGTGAAGCGATGCGCCGTGGTGGCCGACATCGCGTAGTGAATGAACGACACCAGAGCCAGCGTCTTCACCACCGCGTAGTACACGCCGACCTCGTCGGCGGGCCGGAACTGCTGCAGCACCAGCACGTCGGTGTAGGACAAGAGCAGATAGAAGCCCTCGACCAGCAGGATCGGCAGCGATACTGCCAGCCAACCCCGCACGTCATAGGCGCGCGGCCCCGGCGCGATGTGGCCCGCGAGCCGGCGGTTGAGCGCGATCATCTGCCCGATCATCGCCAGCCATACCGCCGCGCAGCTTGCCGCCATGGCTGCAATCGCGCCGAGCTGAAAGCCGAGCACGAACAGGCCGGCGGTGAAGCCGATGATCAACGCCTGGCGGATGATGAATTGCGGCATCAGTCCAAGCCGCATCCAGTCGTGCGAGCGGGCGATGCCGTCCTGCGTATTGGCGACCACGAAAGCCGGCAGCGTCAGACAGCCGAGATAGAGCGGGATCACTTCCGCCGAGTCGATCAGGCCCGACAGCGACCACACAATCGCGGCGAGGATCAACGACACGGCGCTTGATGCGGCAAGGGTGCCCCAGCGGCTGCCGGAGAGGAAACCGCGGAGCCGGTCGAAATCGCCGGCCGCGCGATATTCCGGAATGATTTTCTGCGCCGAGGCCGAGATGCCGAAGTCCAGCATCGAGCCGAGCAGCAGCACCCAGGTCCAGACATAGACGTAGATGCCGTATTCGGTGCCGCCCATCCAGCGCGCCAGCAGGATCTGCGCGCCATAGGCCATGCCAGCACTGAAGACGCGGATCAGGAAGATCGTACCGGCCAGACGATTGGTGAGCGCGGCTTCGCTGGAGCCGCCGAACAGCTTGGCGAGCTTTGCCTTGAGGCCGGCAAGCGAGTGAGGGGCGGGGGGAGCGTCCATCAGCGCCAAAGCGGATACCTTCTGGGGATCGGCCGCGGCCTGCTGCCGCACCGGCCGCGCCGGCAATCTGCCTGCCTTAACAACCACATCTTAAGATTCGGTTGGGTCGAAGGCCGGCGTTTCGGCCCGCTTACGGCCCCAGATCACGGCAGTGTTGGTTCCCGCCGCCGTCGGATTGCGTCACAGTCGCGTCAACCGCGGTCGGAATCGTCCGATTGCCCCAGGATCGAGGCCTCCATGCGCAAGCCTGATAAGCGCCAGCTCAGCATGCTCGCCGGCGCCCTCATCGTCGCCGCCGCCACCGCGGCATTGCTCGCCACCGTCACTCACGAAGCCGGCTTCTCGACTGCCAGCGTGCGGGAGGGCGCCCTCAATGGTGCCAGCCTCGGCGTCGCGTTCCTGCTGGTGGCCGGCCTGACGCGCAAGCAGAAGAAGAAGGGCGGCAAGTAATCGCCGCGAGCGCGGTCCTTCGTCAGTCAACGGCGCATAGTTTGGCGTGACGTTACGCAGAGCCGCCGAGATAGCCGTGAACGGCTCTGCGCACCCGCGCGATCAGCCGATCGTGGTCCTGCTCGCCGCGTTCCCCGGCCGCATCGACGATGCCTCTGATGATCGCCAGCACATCCTGGGTCGCCGTATCGAGGTCGGGCTGCGGCGGGATGTCGGTGCCGCTCAGAACATCCCGCAGAATCGATCGTAGCCGGTCGGTGACACGTCTTGTGTCATGGTCGAATGGAAGCCGTGCTTCTTCCAGATCAATCAACCGCGCCAGGCTCGGCCGCCGAAGCTGGTGAGCGACTGCTGCCTCGATCAACCCGGCCAACGCATCCTGGCCGCTGGTTGCTGCCGACGCGGCTTCCCAATCGGCGATCAGCAGCGAGGTCTCGCGAACGATCAGCGCGCCGATCAGCGCTTCCTTGCCGGGGAAGTATTGGTAGAGCGATCCGATGCTGACGCCTGCACGTTCGGCCACCGCATTGGTGGTGAAGACGCCGAGTCCGCCTTGCTCCAGAATGCGAGCTGCGGCCTCGACGATCGCCCGAACGGTCTCGGCAGAACGTGCCTGCCGAGGCGATTTCCTCGGGAGCGGGCGCTGCTGCGGCGGAGGTTCAGCCATGGGATTCGGATGCGAGTAGTCAATGTGAGGATTTGCTCACATTCTACCGTCGTTCAACAACGACGCAAGGATCTCTCCATGACCACTCAGCAATTACCGTTCGAGCCGAGTCTCACCGTCTTCATGCTGGTCAAGACCTCGCCCGAATGGCTCGGTTTTCCGGTGGACCGCCGGTTTGAACTTCTCGCCGAGCAGTTCACGCCAATTCTGAAAAAGCACGCGGCCAAAGTCGCGCTGCGCTTCTTCGACGTCGAGTTCTACTCCACCCGCGTCACCGACATCTGGATGTGGGACGCCAAGGATCATCACTCCTACGAGCTGCTCGTGGAGGACCTGCGCGAGACCGCGTTCTGGGATCGTTACTTCGACATCGTCGAAATCCTGAGCGGCGTCGAAAACGCCTATGCCAAGAACTACGACCGGCCGACCATCACGGCCTGACGACATCGAGGACAGGCTTCGGCCTGTCTTCTTCCTTCGGGTGTTGGAGAAGGTGGCAGTTGGCTCGCTTCGTACGTTCGCGCGCGGAGCGAGAGGCTCGACCGCTTCACTATTTGCTGAGCAGCTATGCGTTGAGACGATGTCGTTCGTGCTGCGAGCAATCACGGCCGACATTTTTCTACGCGCGCAGGATGCACGCGTAGCCAACGACCAACGAGCGCGCGACGTGCGCTTCCGTATCGATACGGAGTGGACGCATTCTGAGGTCGACGAACGCCTCGTCCTGTGACGAAGTCACCGAGCGATTTGAATGCGTCTGACATTCTATCGCAGCAGCAGCGCCGCTTCGACCAAGCCATCATCGCCCGATCGGCCATCGACGGTATGTCTGCAACAGGGGCCCGGTCGTGATCGGGACTTCGCCGTCATGAGTCTGGACATCTCCCTGTCGGCCGCATGCGAAGCCTCGCATGCTCACTCTCACCGCATCGCTACGGAGCCACCGCCTGCGGCGGATCGGCTTCATCCTCGGAAGGATTCGGCCA